>JAYTSB010000351.1:0-10299 GCA_043745825.1 Actinomycetota bacterium
TTGCCCGCAGCCTGCACGAGGGCCTTGCCGAACTCGGCCGCGGTATACCGGTCGGCGGGGTCTGCGCTGCCTGCCCGGGACAGCACCGGCGCCAGCGGACCGAAGTCGGCCGACACCGGCATCAGCCGGTTGATCCGGGCGTTGAGCGTGGCGACCGTGGAGTCCGAGGCGAACGGCACCTGACCCGTCACGGACTCGATGATCACCAGACACAGCGAATAGATGTCCGTGGCTGCGGTGAGCGTGCCATCGACGGGTTGACCACCACGTGCCTGCTCGGGCGAGGCATACCGGGCAGCATCGATGCCCGCCGCAGTTGGCTCGACCCAGGTGGATTCGGCCACGTACCGAGACAGCGCGACGTCCAGGATGCGCAGGTGGCGATCCTCACCAAAGGCGAGGTTGGCAGGTTTGAGATCGCGATGCATCACGCCGTGGCGGTGCAGGTAGTCCAGCCCGCGGCAGGCGTCGAGTCCCATCATCAGCGCCTGCGAAGGAGTGAGCAGCCGGCCGCGATCGATCATGTCGCGCAAGCTGCCTCCGCCGAGGTGCTCCAGGACGATGAACGGTACCTTCGCGCCATCGATCTCCTCGACGCCCCAGTCGAAGACTGCGTTGAGGTTGGGATGCGTGCACGACGCCGCGACCTGGGCCTCCAGCCGGAACCGGGCCTCGGAGGCCGTGTCGCTGGCGAACTGGGGCAGCAGGATCTTCACGGCGACCAGACGGTCGAGTTGCTCGTCCCACGCATCCAGCACAATGCCGTGCGCGCCCATGCCGCGCCGCTGCTGGATGCGGTAGCGGCCGGCGAGCAGCCGACCGATGAGCGAAGGGTTGGTCGCCATGGGCCCTCGAACCTAGCGGTTCACTCACCGAGTTGGATGGCGCGCCAACATCAGAGAGAATGTCGCTCGTGATCCGATTGACCCCCAAGGTGAAGCGAGTCAGCGCCAGCCTGGCCATTGCTGTCGGCATCGTGCTGGTGATCGTCGGTCTCGCCACATCGGTCACCGGAAAGGCTGCGCAGAAGCTGCCTGCGGAGATCCAGAGCATCACGCCGGTGCGCAGCGCCACGCAGGTGCAGTCGCAGGAGAAGATCGAGGTCGATCTCGTCGAGGGCTACACGGGCGTGTTGATGGTCAACGGCCTCGAGCTGCCCACCTTCTCGCTGGACGATCTCAGCCCGGCTGCACCCGGCCAGCAGATCGCCCTCCCGCCGGCGGTCATCTTCGAACCGGGCAACTACACGCTCACGTTCACGCCCACCAAGGGCGCGTTGATCGAGAAGTTCGCCACCGGCGTGAACACGGTGACGCTGATCTACTGGAGGATCACCGACGGCCGCAACTTCGCCAAGCCGTCGTTCACCTGGCAGTTCGACGTCGTGTAGGGCGAGGTCTGCTCAGCGCTGCTCCGGGGGCAGCAGGCCGGTGGCGAGCAGATGGGCGAAGCCGGCCTCGTCCAGCGTCGGAATGCCGAGATCCGTGGCCTTGGTGAGCTTGGAGGCGCCCGGCTCGCTGCCGACCACCACGGCGAAGGTCTTGGCGCTGACGCTGCCGGGGCTCTTGCCACCCCGGTCCTTGATCGCTGCCTCCGCTTCCTCGCGCGTGAACCCGGGCACCGTGCCGGTGACCACGACCGCCTTGCCGGCCAGCACCTGGGCCTGACGGCTGACCACCACATTGCCGAACTCCACGCCCGCCTCGCGCAGCCGCTCGACGAATCGGCAGTTGTCCTCCACCGCGAACCAACGGGTGATGGATGCGGCAATGATGCCGCCCACCCCGTCGGTGGTGGCGAGGTCGGCCTCTGATGCGTGCATGATGGCGTCGAGGGTGCCGAACGCCCGGGCGAGTCCCTCCGCAGCCGATGGTCCGAGATGCTTGATGCCGAGCGCTGTGAGGAGCTTGGGCAGCGGTCGGCTCGTCGAACCCCGGATCGCAGCCACCAGACGCTGCGCGCTGATGGTGGCGAATCCCTCCAGCTGCAGCAGTTGCTCAACGCTGATGAAGTAGATGTCGGCCGGGTTCGTGACCAGGCCGGCGTCACTGAGCTGGAACACCGTGCGCTCGCCGAGGCCCTCGATGTCCATCGCCCCGCGGCTGGCGAAGTAGATGATGCGCTGATCACGCTGGAACGGGCACGCCGGCTCGACGCAGGCGATGTTGGCCTCCCCGGGGGGCCGCACGAGCTCGCTCTGCAAGGGGCACGGGCAGCACGTTGGGAACACCCACGGCGTGCTGTTCGGTGGACGGAGGGACAACACCGGCCCAACGACCTCGGGGATCACATCGCCGGCCTTGCGCACGATCACCGTGTCGCCGGGGCGCACGTCCTTCAGGGCCACCTGGTCCTGGTTGTGCAACGTGGACAGGCCAACGGTGGAGCCGCCGACGAACACCGGCTCCAGCACGGCGAACGGTGTGACCCGGCCCGTACGGCCGACCGACACCATGATGTCCTGCAGCAGCGTGGTGCGTTCCTCCGGCGGGAATTTGTAGGCGATGGCCCAACGCGGTGCGCGCGAGGTGAACCCCAACCGCTCGCGTTGGGCGAGGTCGTCGACTTTGACCACACATCCGTCGATTTCGTATTCGAGGTCGTGACGGTGCTCCTGCCAGCGCAGGCAGTAGGCGGTGACCTCGGCCACCGTGGCCACCCTGCTGACGTACGGGTTGACCGGGAACTGCAGCGCATCCAGGAACTCGAGCGTCTCGTGATGGTTGCCGAACTCGGGTCCACCGACGACCTCACCGATCTGGTAGCTCCAGAAGCTGAGCGAGCGCTTGGCGGTGATGCGCGGATCCTTCTGACGCAGGCTGCCGGCGGCAGCGTTGCGCGGGTTGACCAGCAGCTTCTCCCCCGCTGTCTCGGCCGCAGCGTTCAGCGCCTGAAAGCTGGCCAGCGGCATGTAGACCTCGCCACGCACCTCCAGCACCTCGGGCACGGTGATGCCCGGCGCGCCGGTGAGGCGGTGCGGGATGGCAGCGATGGTGCGAATGTTCGCGGTGACGTCTTCGCCGACCCGTCCGTCGCCGCGCGTGGCAGCCTGCACCAGGACGCCGCCCTCGTAGCGCAGGCTCATCGCCAGCCCGTCGATCTTCAGCTCGCACACGAACGCGGTGGCCTCATCGACCACGACGCGCAGCAGGCGCTCGCCCCAGGCGTCGAGTTCCTCGCCGTCCATGGCGTTGTCCAGACTTGTCATCGGCACCCGATGCACCACCGGGGCGAACGTGGCCGACACTGCGCCGCCCACCCTTTCCGATGGTGAGTCCGGACTCCGGAACTCGGGATGCAGCTCCTCGAGGGCGCGCAGCGTGCGCACCAGCGCGTCGTAATCGGCGTCGCGGATCTCGGGCGCGTCGAGATCGTTGTACAGCCGGTTGTGATGGGTGATCTGGGCGCGCAGATCGAGAATGCGTGCTTCGACGTCGGCCGTTTCGTCCACGAGCGCACCCTACCGAACGGGTGTGACGGGTCGCCCGGATCCGGCCCGCTCAGGCGCCGAACGAGAATCGCGTTGCCGTGGCCTGGTCACGCACCCGAGACGAGAGCTCGGCATTGATGCGCAGCACGCGTTCCGCCACCGACGGATGGTGCAGGCCGAGGCCGCACTCCGGCGTGATGATGCTTTGCTGGCGGAGCTGGGCCGGGCTGCAGCCGCGTTGCACCAACTGACACCAGAGTTCGCACAACCGCTTCCATGGATGGTCGGCCGTCATCGGCACCGGGCCGTCGGTGGGCACGGCACCCCAGGCGATCCAGCGGCCGCTCTCCAAGAACTGCTGCAGATGCCCGGCCTGGTCCGCAATCGAGAGCTTCGCGGGCAGCGAGATGAGGCTGGGGCCAGCCGCCATCAGCGACTGTAGATCGGCGTCACCGCAGCAGTGCACGCCGGCAACTGCGAGCGGCTCGACAATGGCCAAGGCACCGGACAGCAGATCGATCGCGACGTCGGGCGGCAGCGGGAAACCGGGCTCGAACAGGGCGCCCCACTCCGGCTCGTCGAGCACCACGATCTGGTCGCAGTCCGGCAGAACCGCAGTGACCGCAGCGAGCAGGTTGGTGACGTGGCCACGCACCGAGCGCATCGCGATGTCGAACGCAGTGGCGTTGGGCACGCCGGCGCGATGCAGGGCAAGGCCGAGCGTGATGGGGCCGACGAACTGCCACTTGACGACGCCGGGGAACCCGTTCACGGCGGCCGCCCTGAGCACGACACGAAAGCCGGTGAACGCATCGTGCTCCAAGTCGGTGCGCACCGCTTCGGTGGCGTGGATGCGCGTTGCGTCGACGGCGATGGAGCCGTACTGCCCGACCGTGACGCCGGGCAGGCCGACGAGGGCTTGGGCGATCATGCTCTCTGCCGGGGAACGCCGCGGAAGGGTGGGAATCGTCAAGATGTCGGTGGCAGCAAGGGCGACGGTGACCGCTTCGCTCAGCGAGCGATGCGGCAGGCTGCCGACGGTCATCGACATGCCGCCGGACACCCTGGACGTCATCAGCGGGGGCGTCATCTGACCGGATGTGGATCGAGTCAAAGCAACGCCTCCTTTCTCGGGTTCGTGACGTCCGGTTCGGGCGTTATCGTGACACAGCCCGGCAGAACGAGCACTACCGGTCGTGTTTCCATCCCGTGAACGATGACGAGTCGAACCACCCTCATGCAAACTCATTCTCTCGCAGCGCCGGCGTGGATCCTGCGGATCGTGTGGTTGTTGCAGCCGCTGGCCTTCGTGCCGCTGCTGAGTCACGCGACGGCCACCATGCCGTCCACCGGACGGACGGTGATGGCGGCGATCGCTTGGGCCGGTTGGGCGGCCGTGCTGTTCGCCACGTTCGTGCCCAGCACGGTCAGCATCACGGTCGGGCGCCTGCTCGCTCCCACCCTGCCGGTGGCAGCTGCAGTTGCCGCATTCGGTGCGCCCATTGCGGGATGGAAGGTCGCCGTCGGCGCGGCCGCCGCGATGGTTGCGGTCATCGTGTGGTTCAGCGGCGAGACCGGCATGGCATTGGCCCAGGGATCTGCCTACGGCGCTGAACAGCGCTTCCCGTTGAAGCCACCGGTGCCGTTCCTCGTGCCGATGATCGTGTCGTGGATCGTGATCGCCGCGTCGGGCGTGGCCGGCGTCGTGTACCTCGGCAACGAACGCTGGGTCGTCGGTGTTGCATTGCTCGTGCTGGCCACGGCGGCCGGTCGCTTCCTCGGCCCCCGGTTCCACCAGCTGTCTCGGCGATGGCTGGTGGTGGTGCCGGCGGGACTGGTGGTGCACGATCCGCTGTTGCTCGTGGAGAACGCCCTCTTCCGTGTGGTCGACCTCGCGGCGGTGCACCTGGCGCCCGCCGACACAGAGGCGGCCGACCTCACCGGTGGGACCGCTGGCGTGGCTGTCGAGATCGTGCTACGCGAGATGGACACCGTCCTCAAGGTCGGCGGTCCCGACAAGCCAACCGGAGTCGCCCTGCACGTACGCAGCGTGCTGGTCAGCCCCTCCCGTCCGGGTCGTGCCCTGCACGCCGCCGCTGACCGGCGCATGCCCGTCGGCTGACCAGCCTGCGCCGCCCCGAAGTGTCCGGTCTGACTCCCGAGGGAGTTTGACCGGAGGGTGCAGTCGGGCTCCGGCAATTCTTCCGGGCGCCTGACAAGCTGTCCACCCGCGCGCGCAAGCCCGCCACCCGTCCGCGAAATCGGACTCACCTCCGCCCGGAACTTCGTGATCCGGCGCAGCGTGATCCGGGCGTCTTGAAGGGTCATGTCGAGCTGGGCCGTATACGTCGTTGGCAAGTTTGCCATCGCTACAAGCGGGAGCCGGCGATGCCCCCTCCGAGCACGAAGCGGTCGCTCGGGTCGTAGAGCACCATGCTCTGGCCCGGTGCGATGCGTCGCTGCGGGGTGCGGAAGCGCGTCTGTGCCGTGCCGCCATCCGGATCGACGGACAACGTGGCCGGCTCGGGCGTGCCATGGGCACTCGATTGCACCAGTACGGACTCGTGCGCCGTCGCCGCCGCCGGGCCGTGGACCCAGGTCATGCCGTGCACGGTGTGGCCGGGCACGAGCAGATCGGCCTCATCACCCACCGTGACGACCGACGTGACCACATCGATGTCGACCACGAACCGCTTCGGGCCTCCGCCCGGCAGGCCGATGCCGCGCCGCTGGCCGAGCGTCACCATCTCGACCGCAGGCACAGTGCCCACCACGTTGCCGGCAGTGTCCACCACCCGGGCCGGGCGCATCGGGATGCGCGTGCCCAGGAACGCCGTGCGGCCACCCGTGCTGGTGATGAAGCACACGTCCTGGCTGTCCGGCTTGGCCGCCGTGCGCAGGCCGAGCCGGGCCGCGTGGGCGCGCACCTCTGGCTTCGTCATCGCGCCAACGGGGAACAGCGTGCGAGCCAGTTCGTGTTGGTCGATCATGTGCACCACGTAGCTCTGGTCCTTGGCGCGATCGAACCCGCGCTCGAGCTGGAAGCCGTTCTCCGAACGCGTGACTCGCGCATGATGACCGGTGGCAACGGCGTCGAAGCCGAGCAGCGTCGCCCGTTCGCTCAACCGGGCGAACTTGACGTGGCGGTTGCACTCGATGCACGGGTTGGGCGTGATACCGGCCGTGTGGGCCTGCACATAGGGGGTCACCACGTGCTGGTCGAAGTCCTCACTGAAGTTGAACACGAGATGGTCGATGCCCAGTTGCTGGGCCACGCGACGAGCGTCATCGACATCGTTGACGCTGCAGCATCCCGTGTCGCTCTCGCCGCCCCACAGGCGCATCGTCACGCCCACCACGTGATGCCCCTGCTCCACGAGCAGCGCCGCGGCAACGGAGGAGTCCACACCACCGCTCATCGCCACCATCACTCGCTGCGCGGCGCTCATCGCCCACCGCGCAACCGGCGCACGGACTCGACGATGACCTGCGCGGCGTGGTCCACCTCGGCCTCGGTGGTGCTGGCGCCGAGACTCATCCGGAGCGCGCCGAGCGAATGGCGGCGATCCACGCCCATCGCCGCCAGCACGTGCGACGGCTCCATCGCACCGCTCGCACACGCCGATGCCGCAGAGGCGCACACGTTGGCTTCGTCGAGCAGATACAGCAGCGCTTCGCTCTCCACGTCGGCAATGCAGATGTGTGCCGACCCCACCACCTTCGCGTCACGCGGCACGGTCTCGATCACATCATCGATCGCACCGAGCACTGTGTCCACGAGGCGATTGCGCAGCTGTTCGATGCGCAGGGTGTCCGCGACCCGCTCCATGTCGGTGATGCGCAGCGCCTCGGCCATCGCGACGATGCCGGCCACGTTATGCGTCCCGCTGCGACGATCGCGTTCTTGCCCACCGCCCTGCAGGAGCGGCTCCAACGCTGTGCCCTGACGGACCATGAGCAGGCCGACGCCCTTGGGTCCGCCGAACTTGTGCGCCGAAAGAGCGAGCAGATGCGTGTGCGGGGTGATGGTCCGCAGATCGATCCAACACGGAGCCTGCACGGCATCGGTGTGCAACAACGCCCGAGGCGCGTGCTGACGGACGACGGCACCCACCTCGTCGAGCGGATTGATGCTGCCGACCTCGTTGTTGACCGCCATCACCGAGACGATCGAGACGTGGCCACCCCCGGCGCGGACCTCGTCCAGCGTGGCAGCGAGATCGGTCAGGTCCACCCGCGCCGCAGCGTCCACCCCGACGATGCGCCCGCCCCCATGCTGCACGGCGTGCAGCACGGCGTGGTGCTCTGCGGAGGGGCACACGGCAACGCCGCCGTGGCGGTTCAGGGTGCCGACGATGGCTGCGTTGTCGCTCTCCGTGCCGCACCCGGTGAACACGACTTCGCCCGACTCACACCCGATGGCGTCGGCAACGACGTCGCGTGCCTCGTCGACGACCTGGCGCACGGACCGGGCGAAGCGGTGCGATCCGCTGGGGTTGGCGAAGCGCTCGGTGAGAAACGGCAGCATCGCCTCGACGGCCTCCGCTCGCATCGGGGTGGTCGCTGCGTGATCCAGGTAGGTGAGCGTGTCGCCGGCATCCACGCCAACGAGGGTATCCATCCTTGTCCGCCACCGCGCCGCGTCGGAGAGTCAACGGTGATCGGGGTACGAGCGGCGCTGGTACCTCGCGATCACACACAGCAGGAACGTCTCCGGGTGGACCTGCTGTGGACGCTGGTGCAGCAGCACGCGCTCGGTGCGCTGGGCGAGATCGAGGGCAACCGCAGAGCGCGCCGGAGGCGTGAGCTCGCGGGCGCGCAGCAAGAAGCTGCGCACGACCGTGTACTGATCGACGGTGAACGCGGTGGGATCGATGCTGGCGGCGTACGCCTCGTAGCCGATCGGCACCGGGAACCAGACACCGACGGGCAGGGCCGTGCGGTTCGGGTCGCGAATCACGAGCGTGCCCGCGAGCAGATCGCCGATTCGCTGCCGGTTGGGTGTGCCGAGCACGAAGAACGTACCGACCAGCCCGCCCGGCGGAACCCACTTGTCGACCAGGCCGCCCATCGCCCGCAGGGCGGCATGACGGAACCGGATCGGCGCGCCTTCGATCGTGACCACCCGCAGCCCCATCGCCAACTTGCCGATTGCGTCGACCACGATTGCGCCGGCTGCGGCGAGCCGAGCCGAACAGCGCCGACGCTGCTGCAACAGGGCGATGGCTGCGGCTTGGCGGTATACCGCTGATGTGACCACGCCGTTGCCGTGAGGAGGGCTGCCCGCGACGCCACCGTCGGAGGCACCGGCCGCCCACGCCTGCAGCGCCGGGTCCTGCACGCCGGCCACCACCACGAGGTGGCGCCGGCACAGGATGGGAAGCGCCGGCAGGATCGCCTCCTCCACTGCGGATTCCACCAGATCGGTCAGCACGACGTAGAGGGATCTCCGACGGAAGCGCGCGGTCGCATACGTGAACGCAGACAGGTAAGCGCTCTCGCTGAGCTCGGGCTCCAGCCGGTACATCGCCTCGGCCACCCGGGCCTGCTGGGTCCTGGACTGAGGTGGTGCAACGACCGTGCGCACCTGCCGGTCGAATGTGAGCAGGCCCACTTTGTCACCCAGGTGCGTCGCCACGACGGTGAGGCCGAGCGCCGCATCCATCGCGTGCTCCACCCGCGGCACGTCGCCGACTGCACCGGCCATGATGCGACCGTTGTCGAGCAGGATCTCGACGGACTGGTTGCGCTCGGCGCGGTACTCTCGCACGATCGGCCGCTGGCTTCGGGCCGTTGCGGCCCAGTCGATGCGCCGCGAATCGTCGCCGGCGCGGAACTCACGGAGTTGGTCGAAATCCGTCCCGGCGCCGCTCGGGAAGCCCGGAAGCACCCGGAGCGTCGTGGGCAACGATCGTGTGCGGTGACGAACTGCCAGGCGCAGCGGACTGGCGACGCGCGCGGTGACGTCGTCGAGCGGGAATCGGCCGCGCCGGCTCGGCCACAGCTCGGCGGTCGCGACGTGACGCGCACCGCCGCGCGCGCGTGGTTCTCCAGCACCCAGGTGAGCGTGGCCGTTTCGCCGAGGGCCACGGCATCGGGATGCTCGCGCCGCACCACGATGTCGCCCAGGCTCACGCCGGCTGCAGCATCGGCGAGCAACAGCAGCACGAGGACCGCCTCCACCAACCACAGCGCCGCCCAGCTCCGCCCCGGCCATGCGACGAAGCCGACGGCTGTGCCGGCGCCCGCTCAACCACGCCCACGCCTTGGCTGCGTGCAGCAACCAGGTGGCGCCGCGGGGCGACACGCCGAGCAGGAGCGACGGCGATTCACGCGTCGCCCGGCAGACGGCCACGATGTAGGCCAGCACCGCCGGATCCACGCGGATGGCCTGGATCTCGGCACGCCCGGCGGCAAGGTGCGCGGCCGTCGCCACCGCCCGGATGCCCGCGGCGCGCATGTCATGCGGGTTCAGTCCCTGATCGTGGCGCAACAGCATCCGTACCTCCTGCTCTGCGCTGGGGTACGGCACCTGCAGCTTGAACAGGAACCGGTCGAGCTGGGCCTCCGGCAGCGGGTAGGTGCCCTCGTACTCGACCGGATTTTGGGTGGCGATCACGAGGAACGGATCAGGCAGGGCGCGTGTTGTGCCGTCGACTGACACCTGGCGCTCCTCCATTGCCTCCAGGAGAGCCGCCTGCGTCTTTGGGGGGGTGCGGTTGATCTCGTCCGCAAGCAACAGGTTGGTGAACACCGGACCCTCACGAAACCGAAACCCGGCGGACTGACCGGGCACGAGTTCGTAGATGCTCTGCCCGATCACATCGGCCGGCATCAGGTCCGGGGTGAACTGCACCCGGCTGAACCGC
>JAYTSB010000352.1:0-7805 GCA_043745825.1 Actinomycetota bacterium
GCCGCGTGCATCGAGACCTGGTCGGACGGGCTCGCTGGTCACGTCGTCACCCTACGTGCTCATCTTCTCACGGCGAGGGATCTGCTCAGCCGCTCTGCCGCGCGCTCCACCACGCATCGAGACGTTGCCGCACGACCTCAGGACCGAGCAGGCCTTCTTCCAGGCGCAGCTCGAGCAGGAACTTCATCGCCGTACCCACCAGCGGTCCGGGGGCCAGGCCGAGGTGGGCCATGACCGCGCCGCCGTCCATCTCCGGGCGGATCGCCCTGAGTTCCTCCTGAGCCGCGAGCGTGGCGATTCGAGCCTCCAGATCGTCCATCCGCCGGCTGAGCATCAGCGCCTTCTTCTCGTTGCGCGTCGTGCAGTCGCACCGGGTCAGCACGTTCAGCTCGGCCAGCAACGGACCGGCGTCGTTCACATAGCGACGCACTGCGGAGTCGGTCCAGCCCTGTTCATAGCCGTGAAAGCGAAGGTGCAGGTGCACCAGCTCGGTGATCGCGTCCACGTCGTCATTGCTGTAGCGCAGAGCCTGGAGCCGGGTACGGGTCATCCTGGCGCCCACCACCTCGTGGTGGTGGAACGTCACGCCCTTGCCCTTCAGGTAGCCGCGGGTTCGCGGCTTGCCGACGTCGTGCATGAGCGCGGCCAGGCGGGTGCGGCGGAAGTCCCACTGGCCGGGAATGTCGCGGGTGACGTTCTCGACCACGGCGATGGTGTGGGTCAGCACGTCCTTGTGGCGGTGGATCGGATCCTGCTCGAGGCGCATGTTCGACAGTTCGGGCAGGAACTCGTCGGCGAGGCCGGTGTCGACAAGGAAGAACAGACCCGCAGCGGGATGGTCCACCACGATCAGCTTGTCGAGCTCGCCGCGAATGCGCTCAGGCGACACGATCTGCAACCGGGCGCGCATCGACCGCACCGCCTCCACCACCTCGGGGACGGGCTGGAGCTGGTAGCCGGCCAGGAACCGGGCGGCGCGCAGCATCCGCAGCGGGTCGTCGCCGAAGCTGATCTCGGCGCTGAGCGGGGTGCGCAATGTGCGCGTCATCAGGTCGGCCGCGCCGGCGAACGGATCGACCAGGGTCGGGGCATCGCTGGTGAGCTCCAACGCCATCGCGTTCACGGTGAAGTCACGACGCGACAGATCCGTCTCGATGTCGCCGGCGAATGACACTGCCGGCTTGCGTGAGTCGTCGTTGTACATCTCGGCGCGATGGGTGGTGATCTCATAGATCCGGTCACCCTTCTTCGCACCGATGGTGCCGAAACGCTCGCCCTGGGTCCAGATCGCATCCGCCCAGCCGTGCAAGCACGCCTTGATCTCGCTGGGAAGGGCATCGGTGGTCGCGTCGAAATCACGTTCGTCTCCGAGCCGATCGATGAGCAGATCGCGCACGGTGCCGCCCACCAGGTACAGCCGCTTGCCGGCGGCGCGGAAGCGCTCCGTCAGAGGCTCGAGCTCGGCGAGCACCGGTGCGAAGCGTTCGGGGATCATGGCCGGATCAGGTTCATGGCGCGATCAGGTTACGGGGTCAGATCGAGATGGTCCCAGTAGTCACGGCACGCATCGACGTGATCCGCCCCGGGGCCGCCACTGGTGGGCTGCTCGGGCACGATCGTGCGATGCGCCAGCGCTCCGAGTGCAGCGGCGGTGCAGTGAGTGAGTGCTTCCAGGTCGTAGCCGCCCTCCAGCATCACCAGACAACGACTGCGCGGCACCAGCGTGAGGGCTCGCGCGGTGAGCAGGGCGTAATCGCCGGCGGACAGCCCGAGCGCGGTGATGGGGTCATCGCGATGGCCGTCGAACCCAGCGGAGATGATCAGCCAGGTCGGTTCGAACGTGGCTGCTCGCGGAGCGATGATCTGGTCGAAGGCGCGCTGATAGTGCTCGCCCGTTGCGCCAGGAGGCATCGGCAGGTTCATCGTGAACCCACGTCCTTCTCCGCGGCCGATTTCGTTCGCCGCGCCGGTACCCGGGTAGAGCGGCCACTGGTGCAGCGAGACGAACAGCACGCGCGGATCGTCGACGAACACCGCCTGGGTGCCGTTGCCGTGATGCGCGTCGTAGTCGAGGATCATCACGCGCTCGCCCTGATCGGCGAGCGACATCGCTGCGACGGCGACGTTGGAGAACAGGCAAAAGCCCATCGACTCGGTGCGGGTGGCGTGATGGCCAGGCGGCCGCACCGCGCAGAACGCCGCGTCGGCCTCGCCGCGCTGCAGCGCGGCGACCGCCGTGAGCCCGGCGCCGGCGGCCAGCAGCGCCGCGTCCCACGAACCGGCGCTCATCGACGTGTCGGGGTCCAACCGGCCACCACCGGCATCGTTCATCGCGCGGAGATGAGCCACGTAGGCAGCGGGATGGACACGCTCCAGGGCCGCGATCGGTGCGGGCTCAGGGGTGAGGGGCACGAGTGCATCGGCGACACCGGCGAGGTGGCTACCGGCGATGACAGCCGACAGCCGCTCCGGACACTCCGGATGGTGCTGTCCCGCAATGTGATCCAGGTACGCCGGGTGTGTGGAGAACAACACGCTCACTCCGTCAGCCTAGGCCCGTGGGCCGCCGGGCGCCCCGTGCGCCGCGCTACCGTCACACCCGTGACCTCGCGTCTGCGAATCGGGGCCGCGCCGCGGGGCACCTGGCCGATCATGCTGCGCAGCGGTGACGGCCGGGCACGAGTGCGTCCGTGGTGGCACGACCCGAGCATCGCTCAACTCACGTTCATCGACCACGGGGTCGTCCCGTCCAGCACCGTGCTGCGCGTCTGGTTGGGCGAGCTCCGCGCCCGTGGCTTCACCGGGGTGCGCACCGGCGCCATCACCGATGCCGGAGCCGACGTCCTGCATCGTCAGGGGTTCGCCACGCTGCAGACCCTGAACCTGCTCGATCTGTCCCTCATCGGATGGCGGCCGCCGGCCCTGCCCGCCGGATCGCCGCTGCGCTCGCGCAAGCTGCGTCCCAGCGAGTTCGACGATGCCGCCGCCGCCGACCTCGCGGCATTCACCGACACGTGGGCCATCGATCGGGCCGGCATCGAGGAAACGTGCGCAGCCACCCCCACGCACCGAGCGCGCGCCATCGCCGGGGCCGACTCGCTCGCCGGCTATGCGGTGACCGGGCGTGCCGATCACCATGGTTACCTCCAGCGACTCGCCGTTCACCCGGCGCACCAAGGTCGCGGGGTGGGCCTCAGCCTCACGGTCGATTCGCTGCTGTGGATGCAACGCCGACGGTTGACACGGGCGGTTGTGAACACCCACACCGACAACACCGTCGCTCTCGGCCTGTATCAGCGAGTGGGCTTCCGCATCCTGCCCCAGGGGCTGTCCGTGCTCGTCCGCCGCCTCGACGACCTGTGACCCCCCGCCCTGTGACCGGCCGCCCTGTGACCCGATAGCCGCATCGGGCATGATTCCTGCGGCATGAAAACACTGCGGTGCGCCCTCGTCCTCGTCGTGGGACTGCTGAGCACGTCTCACGCCGCGGCCGCGCGCGGCGTCACCGAACATCCCGAAGGCGCGACGGGCGCCACGCCCACGCTCGTTCACCAGGACCTCGCCCTTGCCCCGGACACGCCGCTCAGCATCCAGTTCCACCTCCCCCACCCTCTCGGCGCCAACACCGTGAGCGTGCTCGCCTATCGCCCCATCACCCTGCGCGACAGCCTCGAGCTCGCCATTGGTCATCAGCTCACCGGCTTCGTCGACCGGGTGGACATCGACCCCGCAACGGTGGTCACCGATGCCGACGGGAACCTCTCGGTCGTCGTGCCCACCGAGACCACTGCGGACACCACACCAGCGCTGCTCCTACCCGATGCCGGCCTGTACCCGTTGGCGCTGCGGATCCTCGACAACACCAACGAGGTCGTGGACGAGCTGATCACGTTCGTCGCCCGGCAACCGGCAGCGGGCGCCACTCCGGCCAACCGCATCAGCCTCGCCGTGCTGGCGTCCGTCACGGCGCCCCCGCAGCTCCCGGACGCGGCCACTCCACTACCGGTCGACGTGATGGCTCAGGTCGCGGCGCTCGCCGCATATGGACCGGAGGTGCATCTCAGCCTTGCCATCTCCCCGGAGATCCTGTCCCGGCTCGACCAACCCACGCTCGATGCGCTCCGCGCGGCGTTGCCCAACAGCGTGATGATGTCCCAGCCATTCGTTCCGTTCGACCCCTCCAGTGCAACGGCGTCCGAGCAGCAGGACCGGTTCACTGCTCTGCTGGTCGAGGGCGAGAACGCAGTGGCCGATGTCGGCGGCCTGGCCCCCACCACTCGCTCGGTCTGGTATGCACCATCAGGCGTCACTGACGCCGGCGCCACGCTGCTGCGCGAGTTGGGCGTTCGCCTGCTCGTGGTGCCGTCGGAGATCTACCTCGCTGCCGAGGGCAACATCGGTCAGCTCACCGACTACTCGCAACTGTTCAGGTCCGTGCTCTCGGGCGCCGAGGATGCCGACCAGACATGTGATGCAGCGAACGTGTTGTGCATCCCGACGGCGGTCATCGATCCGGCGATGTCAATGCGCCTGAACGATTCCGCGCTCGCGCCGGAACAGGCGGCGATGTACACGGCAGCGGACATCGTCGTGTACCGCGAGCAGTTCGCGGAGAGCCTGTCCGCAAGCAACCGGCACGCACTCGTCATCGGCCCCGCCGGCAACGGCGTGCCAGACGCGCAGCGCATCACCCGGGCCGTGCAGATGGCGGGAGGCACCGACGCCGTGCAGTTCATCACGCTGGACCAGATGGAGCAGAGCAGCAGCTCGCTGATCGTGGACGGACGGCCGGTGGAGCTGCACCTTCCCCAGCCCAAGACCACCGACCTGACCTTGCGCGCCAAGGCGCTGAACGACGTGGCACTTGCCGCCACCACCGTGGCGTCGATGTTGGTCGACGACCAGGGCCGTCCGAATCGTTGGTCCAACACCATCAGCCGACTGTTCTCCACGTCGGTGGCCGCCGATCAGGTGAACACTTCGATCAGCGACATCAACCAGGAGCTCGCCGTGATCCGGTCGTGTGTGAAGCCCCCGGGAACGTACACGTTCACGCTGACGGGGCGGAGCACGAACCTGCCCCTGCGCATCGAAAACCTCTGTGATGAGCCGCTCCATGTGGTGGTGCAGTTGGAGGCCGCAGCCGACAAGATGGCGTTCCCGGACCCCACGCCGCTGAAGCTGCTCAGGCCACTGAAGGTGAACGACGTGACGATCCCAGTGGTGGCGCGCACCAATGGAACGTTCGATGTCACCCTCGATCTGCTCACGCCGGAAGGGGCCGCGAAGGTCACCGATTCCGTCACCCTGAAGGCGCGCATCAACACGCTCACCGGGTTGCCGCAGCTGATCACCGGCGCCGGTCTGCTGATCCTGCTGACCTGGTGGGTGCGCAACCTGCGCCGCAGCCGTCGCCAGCGTCGGGCCCGTGAGCTGGCGTCAGCGCTCACGACGTCGGGCCATCCTGCGGTCCAGGCCGAGAAGGCGCCCCCACGACACACCGGGTAGCGTCTCTTCATCGTGACCGTACGAATCGTGACCGACAGCGCCTGTGACCTCCCGCAAACCCTGGCCGATGAGCTGGGCATCGAGATCGTGCCCCTGTCGATCCGCTTCGGCGCCGAAGAGTTCATCGACCGACGCGACCTCACCACCGCCGAGTTCTGGCAGCGTTCCGCCGCCTCACCGGTGCTGCCGGAGACGGCCGCCCCCCCGCCCGGCCTGTTCGAGGAGACCTATCGCAAGCTGATCGCCGCCGGTGCCACGGGCATCGTCGTGATCAACCTCAGCGGCGGTCTGTCGGCCACCATCCAGAGTGCCGAGCTCGCGGCGCGCGCCGTCGCCGACGAGATCCCCATCGCCGTGGTGGACAGCCAGTCATGCACCCTGGGGCTCGGCACCATCGTCGCCGCGTCGGCACGCGCCGCACAGGCAGGGGCCGGCTTCGACGAGGTGACCGCTCTCGCCAAAGACCTGTCGACGCGCACCAAGGTGTGGGGCGCGCTCGACACGCTGGAGAACCTGAAGAAGGGTGGGCGAATCGGCGGAGCGAAGGCGATGCTTGCGTCCGTGTTGTCGATCAAGCCCATCATCGAGGTTCGCCATGGCAAGGTCGAAGAGGGGGGTAAGCAGCGCACGCGTAGCAAGGCGCTTGCATTCTTGGTGGAGAAGCTGCAGAGCTCGGGCGAAGTCGACAACCTCGCCATCCTCCAGGCCGACTGCAACGACGTGCCGCAGTTCGTGGAGATGCTCCGCCCGCACTACTCGGGCGAGATCCTGATCGGCGACATCGGCCCCGTCGTGGGCTCGCACACGGGCAAGGGCACCATCGGTCTGGCCTTCCAGGTGCGCTCCTGACGCTTGACGAAAAGCCTGATTGACGGCTTCGGCACGCCTCACAGCACTAGCGTTGGCGTGCGCAACATGCCTCCCTCCACGAGCCCTCTCCCGCCTCCGGCGCTCCTTGCCCAGCGTTACCGCCTGGAGCGTCGCATCGCGCAAGGTGGCATGGCCGAGGTGTGGCTCGCCACCGATATGTCGCTGTCGCGTCAGGTGGCCGTGAAGATCCTCAAATCAACACTCGCAACCGATCCCGTGGTGGCCGAGCGATTCCGTCGCGAAGCCATCACGGTGGCACGGCTGAGTCACCCGAACATCGTCGCCGTGCACGACACCATCGACTTCGACGGACGTCAGGCCGTGGTGATGCAGCTCGTCAACGGCAAGAGCCTGCGCCAGTTGCTCGATGAGCAGAAACGGCTCGGGCCCGACCTGACCATGCACATCGGTTCGTGTGTTGCCGCCGCGCTCGACGCCGCCCACAAGGCCGGGCTCGTCCACCGCGACGTCAAGCCCGGCAACATCCTCATCACCCCCGATGGGCGCGTTCTGCTCGCCGACTTCGGCATCGCCAAGGGCCTCGGCACCAGCGACGACCTCACCAGCGAGAACGTGATGATGGGGACGGCGAAGTATCTCTCCCCCGAACAGGTTCGCGGCAAGAAGCTGGACGGTCGAGCAGACCTGTACGCGCTCGGCCTCGTGCTGTACGAGTGCCTCGCCGGCCGGGTGCCCTTCCTCGGCGAGACCGACGCCGACACAGCCCTCGCCCGACTGCAGCGCGACCCCACCGATCTCGCCCGGCTGCGAGCCACGCTGCCTTACGGTCTGGCCGCTTTGATCCATGAGTTGCTCGCCCGAAACCCCGACGACCGCCCGGCCACCGGCGGCGAATTGCGCAACCGCCTGACGCGCATTGCGAGCGGTGTCGACGATCGCACCACCACGATGACGCCGCCGCGCGGCACGGCGAACCTCGGCACGGTGAAGCCCGGCGCGCCGACGCCAGCCACCGGGGTGGGCACGTCCCGCCAGGAGGGCACCCCGACGCGCATCTCCCAACCGATCGTGCGGGCCGAGGGGCGCGAGACCAGACCCGCCAACAACACGCCGCGCCAAGGTCCGCCGCGGCCGATCAAAGCTCCTCCCCCTCCGGCGCGTGATCGCACCCCCACCAGCGGCAGCCCCCGCGGCGTGCCCGCCCGCCAGTTTCAACAGCGGCGTACGCCGTCGGTGATCGTGATTCTGCTGCTGATGCTCGCGGTCATCGTGGGTGCCGTGCTGCTGTCCGACGGCAAGGATTCGAAGGGATCGGGCCCCACTGCCACCACCGTGGCCGGGGCAACGCCACCCGTGGACAGCGCGGCCGAATCGAGCGGACCCGTCTCCGTCAGCGGTGTCTCCAGCTTCGATCCGGGCGATCCCGCGACGGGCAGCGAAAACCCCGATCAGGCCACGCTGGCCAT
>JAYTSB010000353.1:0-4120 GCA_043745825.1 Actinomycetota bacterium
CGTGGACCACGAGGCGGCCGGTGCGGAAGGCGGCGATGTTCGTGGCGGCTTCGGCACCGTTGAGCTCGATTGCGCGCTCGATCGTTTCGGCCCGCAGCGGCAGGAGGCCAGCCTGGTAGGCGGCGCCGAGCACGATGAAGTTCGCCGGCAGGTTGTCGCCGAACAGCGTGATGGACAATCCGTCGGCATCGAGCGCGACGCTCACGTCGCTGCGCGTGGAGGCCGCGATCCGCTGTACCAGACGATCGCGCGATGGGGCAGGTGCATCGACTGAACGAACCTGCGGACCGGTGGGCGACATCGCGGTGTTGGCGACCAGGAACGTGCGATCCGGGCTCGTGCGGCGCAGGTTGGCGTCTTGGGCGGCGGTCACGATGTCGAACGCGAGCAGGACGTCGGCGGCGCCATCGCCGATGAGCGTGGCACCCTCGATCGGGTCCGCATCGATGCGCACATGCGACACCACGCTGCCGCCCTTCTGGGCGAGACCGGTCTGGTCGAGGCCCGTCGAGAACAAGCCCTCCAGCCGGGCGGCGACGCCGAGGGTTTGGTTCACCGTCACCACGCCGGTGCCGCCGACCCCGGTCATCATCACGTTGACCGAATGCCCGACACGGCGCGTCGGCTCCGGCACCGAATCGGACCCCGGCACCGACGCCGGTGACCGCTTGGCACCCTGCTTCGGTGTCACCTTCACGAACGCAGGGCAGTGGCCTTTGACGCACGTCTCGTCCATGTTGCAGCTGGCCTGGTGGATCTGGGTCTTGCGTCCGAACGGCGTGTCCACGGGCTGCACGGACAGGCAGTTCGACTTCTCCCCGCAATCACCGCAGCCCTCGCACACTGCCTCGTTGATGAAGATGCGATGGCTCGGCGTGGGAGCCAGACCCCGCTTGCGTTTGCGACGCAGATCAGCCGCGCACGGCTGGTCATAGATCATCACCGTCACGCCGGCGATGCCGAGCAGCAACGTCTGCGCCTCCAACACACGATCGCGATGCCAGACCTCTACCGACCGGGGCAGGTGGCCCGGTTCGTACTCGTCCGGGTCATGTGCCACCACCAGCACCTTGGCCACGCCCTCGGCGACCAGCTCGGCGGCGACGGCGCCGACGGACAGATCGGCATCATGCTGCTGGCCGCCCGTCATCGCGACCGCGGCGTTGTACAGGAGCTTGTAGGTGATGTTCGTTCCGGCGGCCACGGCCTGGCGCACGGCCAGCGAGCCGGAGTGCAGGTACGTGCCGTCACCGATGTTCTGGAAGATGTGCGGCGTGTCGCTGAACATCGATGCGCCCACCCAGTGCACGCCCTCGGCACCCATGTGGAGGATGGTGGTGGTTTCGCGGTCCATCCACATCGCCATCGTGGAACAGCCCACGGCACCGTTGGCGATCGATCCCTCAGGCACCACCGTCGACCGGTTGTGCGGGCAGCCAGAGCAGAAGTAGGGCGTGCGTGCCTCTGCCACCGTGAGCGGGATCAACGCGCGTGACGGCAACGCCGCCGGAGCGGGACGCAGTTGCTCGGCCGGTACACGCTGGCCGAGGCGAGCCTGCAACGCAGAACGGATGATGGTGGCGTCGAGCTCTCCGTATCCCGGCACGAGCCAGGCGCCGGACGGATCGCGCTTGCCGGTGATGCGCGGCGCGTTGGCCTGGCCGTACAGCGCTTCGCGCAGGAACAGCTCGATGAACGCTCGCTTCTCCTCGACGACGAGGATCTCCTCCAGCCCGCGGGCGAAGTGATCAACGACTGCCTGGTCGAGCGGGTGCACGGCCCCGAGCTTCAGCACCCGCACGCCCAGTCGGCGGGCGTCGTCGAGGTCGAGGCCCAGTGATTCGAGCGCGCCGATCACGTCGTAGTACGTCTTGCCGGCGGCCACGATGCCCAGCCAGGCATCGTCACCGTCGATCACGATGCGGTTCACCGGGTTGGCGGCGATGAAGCGGCGGGCCGCATCCACACGCCCCTCGTGCATCTCGCGTTCCTGGGCGATGCTGTCCGGGGCGAGCAGGTTGGCGTTCTGGGTGTGGGCCCACGGCGCTCCGGCATATTCGAACTCGGGGACCACGGGTAGCGTGTCGCCGGGCTCACCGATGCCGGCAAGCTCCACCGTGCTGAACGCATCGGCCACGTTGGTGACGATCTTCAGGCCAACCCACGAACCGGACCAGCGCGACAGTGCGAAGCCGAGCAGGCCGAGCTCCAACACCTCCTGCACGTTGCCCGGGTAGAGCACCGGCATCTGCGCGTCGAAGAGAGCGAACTCTGACGCCGAGGCCACCGTCGACGACTTCGCACCGGGGTCGTCGCCGGCCACCGCCAGCACGCCACCGTGGCGAGATACGCCGGCGACGTTGGCGTGACGGAAGGCGTCGCCGGTGCGGTCCACGCCGGGCCCCTTGCCGTACCACATGCCGAGCACCCCGTCGTAGCGGGCGCCGGGGAAGGTGTTGGCGAGTTGCGATCCGAGCACAGCGGTTGCGGCGAGGTCTTCGTTGATTCCGGGCAGGAAGCGCACATGATGCTCGGCGAGCAGATCAGCGGCGCGTTCCAGCGCCATGTCGAACCCGCCGAGCG
The DNA here is from genome assembly GCA_043745825.1 of Actinomycetota bacterium. Lineage (GTDB taxonomy): Bacteria > Actinomycetota > Acidimicrobiia > Acidimicrobiales > Ilumatobacteraceae > WLMZ01. Next base: position 2,584 of record JAYTSB010000353.1, read on the forward strand.
GCGAGCCCCGGTATCCGCTCACCAGGGTGGCCGTGTTGAGCCCTACGCGCACATCGCGTCGGCGCTGATCCAGCGGCAAGCGCACCAGCGCCTGGATGCCGGACATGACGACCGGACCGCGCCGGGCGCGGTACTTGTCGTCGAGGGAGAAGTCAGCGGGTGGAGCTGCGTGCCGGGCGCTGTCGATCACGACATCGACGATAGGTCAGGTGGCGCGGCAGTCGATGTCGAAGGTCCGCGCTTGTCTCCCACTTCCCGGCACAATTCACTGCTGCAGTTCACGTATGCCGTACAATGTGCTGTGGACGCGATCGATCGACACATTCTCGATGAGCTGCAGCGCGACGGGCGGATGTCCAACCTGGAACTCGCCGAACGCGTGGGCCTCAGTCCGTCGCCGTGCCTGCAGCGGGTCAAACGGCTCACCGACACCGGCATCATCCAACGCTTCACCGCCGTCGTCGACCCGGCAAGCATCGGCCGGGCGCTGAGCGTGACGATCTTTGCCGACATGACCTCCAACGATCCCGATGCCGTCGCCCAGTTCGAGTCCCTGGTGCTCGCGATCGACGGCGTCACCGACTTCCGGCGGATGTTCGGTCACCCCGACTACATCATCACGATCGCGACGGCCGACCTGGCCGGCTACGAGACCATGTACCAGAACGAGATCGCCTCGATGCGCGCCCTGGCGCGCATCGACTCGCACATCCCGATGCGCGTCCTGCGCGACTCACTCGATCTGGTGGCTACTCCGCCACCCGGGACCCGTTGAGCCCGGCATCGCCCGCTCCTGAACCGCTCAGGAGTGACACCAGATCCTCGACGCGCTCGACGCACTGCACATCCAGCGCAGCAAGACCGGGGCGGGCATCCACCGGCAGCGCGCCGCCGGTGTCCTGGTTGAGGATGCCGCCCATGAAGATCCTGCCGTTCCAGTCGAGGTCGTGTGCCGCAGTGGTGAGCCGCTCGCCGAGCGCGAGCGCGTTGCCGTTGTAGGTGCCCAGCACGATCGCGTCGGCGTCTTCATCTCTCGCCGCGCGAACCACACCATCGATCGGCGTACCCGACCCAAGCAGCACGACCTCGGCACCGAAGCGCGGCAACACGCGAGCGAGCGCATCGCGAACGAGATCGTGGACTTCCAGCACGGCCAGCACGACGCGGACGCCATCGAGGCTGTGTCGTGTGCCGGTTCGGTCACCGACGAGGCGCTCGGTGAGACGACGCAGCTGCGACGACTTCCACGGCTCGAGACCAGCGATCTCGTCGGGTGCTTCGAGATCGATGCGGGCTTCGAGCTCGCCCATCGACGCACGTCGCATCGCCAGCAGTACCTGGGCGGCGTCGGTGCAGTCGACGCCGTCTTCGGCGAACGCGGCGAGGGCTCGGTCGCGCCAGAGGCGCGCGTGCGCGGCGACTGCAGCGCCGGTGCCCTCCAGGCGCTTCCAGTCGTACATGTTCGGCGCTTTGCGAACCTCTCGTTCCAGCTCGCGGGCGAGCAGATGGACCTCGATGATCTCCTCCGGGCTCGGAA
>JAYTSB010000354.1:0-2598 GCA_043745825.1 Actinomycetota bacterium
CACCGCCGAGCGACGCGCGGGCCTCCGCCAGAGCCGAGCCGCTCACGCCGAAGCGGGCGGCCGCCGAGCTCACTCGCGAGGAGTAGATGCTGGACACGACGCTGCCGATCAGCGCCACGCCCACAGCGCCACCCATTTGGCGAGTGGTGTCGTTGACGGCCGAGCCGACTCCGGCCTTGTCGCGGGGGAGCGAGCCCATCACCGATTCCGTCGCGGGTGGCATGGTCAGGCCGATACCGCCGGACATGGTGCAGAACGGGATGATGGCGAGCCAGTAGGGCGTGTCCCGATGCAGGAACGAGAGCGCGATCAGCGAGGCCGTCACCACGAACAGGCCGAACGTGATCACTCGTTTCGACCCCAGGCGCTCCACGAGGCGCGAGGACAGCGGGGCGATGATCATCATCCCGAACGCGTATGGGATCAGGCGCACGCCGGCTTCGAGCGGGCTGTAGCCGTGCACGAACTGCCAGTACTGGGTCATCAGGAACAGCGACCCGAACATCGCGAAGAACGTCAACGTGACCGCAGTGTTCGCCGCCGTGAAGCGTGGGTTCTTGAAGAAGTTCATGTCGAGCATCGGGTGATCGGTGTGCCTTTCCCACAGGATGAACGCGGTGATCGTGGCGATGCCAAGCCCGAACCCGGCCATCACCTCGGTGTTCGTCCAGCCCTTGGCCGGCACCTCGATGACGCCGTAGAGGAATGAGGCCAGGCCGACGATGGACAGAACCGAGCCGATCGGGTCGAGACGGTTGGCACGATCCTCGCGCGACTTCGGCAGCAAGAACGCGCCGGCGATGAGTGCAGTTGCGCCGATGGGAACGTTCACCCAGAACACCGAGCTCCACGAGAAGTGCTTCAACAGCACGCCACCCACGAGCGGGCCGGCGGCCACGCCGACGCCGGAGAAGCCGGCCCAGATGCCGATCGCCCGGCCGCGCTCTTTCGGATCTCGAAACGTGTTGGTGAGCAGCGAGAGGGTGGAGGGCATGATCAAGGCGCCGCCGATGCCCATGAACGCCCGGGTGGCGATGAGCATCGTGGCCGATGTCGCCAGCGCGGAGAGGACCGAACCGAAACCGAACAACACGATGCCCACCTGCAGGGCTCCCTTGCGGCCGAAGCGGTCGCTGAGGCTGCCGGTGGTGAGCAGCAGGCCGGCGAACACGATCGTGTAGGAGTCGATGATCCACTGCACCTGGCTGTTGCTGGCGTCGAGATCCCGGATCAGGCTGGGGATGGCGACGTTGAGGATGGTGTTGTCCATCACGATGATCGTCATCGAGACGCACAGAACGCCGAGCACCCACCAGCGGCGGGCATGAAGGGCAGGGTCGATCTCGGCTTCGACACCCCGTGTGGACCTCGTCGCCGACCCGGTCGCGGACTGTGACACAACTGCACTCAACGCGACTCCCGACCAAATACGAAACTGAACTGTTCCGTATCGTAATGACCGGCCAGAAGTTGTTCAACGCGTGACCATGTGGCACATGGCACGTGGCACGTGGCACGTCGGGCCTGCCCGCTTGCACCGGGTGGCCGCCTCGGTTCTCAGGGCCGCAGCAGCACCCGACCGAACGCCTGACGGCTCTCGATGTAGCGATGCGCTTCGGCGGCCTCGGCGAGGGGGAAGATGCGGTCGGTCACGACGCGCAACTCACCGCTGGCCACCCGCTCGATCAGCCGGGCGATCAGCGGCCGCACCCGCTGCGGGTTGACGGTCAGCTCAGCACCGAGGAACACCCCGGTGATCGAGCCGTTCTTCTGCATGATGGGCCAGATCGCGGGCGGCGTGTCCTCACGCCCGGCCTGGCCGACCCAGCTGATCCGTCCGCGGTAGGCCAGTGCCGCAATGCTGGCCTCCAGCGTGCTGCCCCCGACCGGATCCACCACCAGGTTCACGCCTCGGCCCTCGGTGAGCCGGCGCACCTCGCGGCCGACATCACTGGTGGCGTAGTTGATGCCGTGGTCGAGCCCGAACTCGCCGAGCCGGGCCAGGCGGTCGTCGCTGGACGCCGTGGCCAGCACCATCGCCGCACCGGCGGCCTTGGCGAGCTGGATCGCGGCGAGGCCCACACCGCCTGCTCCGGCCTGGATCAGCACGGTTTCTCCGGCCTCGAGATGGCCGAACTCGAAGAGGCAGTCGTCTGCAGTGCCGAACTCGATGGGGATGCCGGCGGCGTCCTCGATCGACAGCGAGTCGGGAATCGGCCAGGCCGCGGTCTCGGGCACTCCGACGAGCTCGGCATGACTCCCGAAGCCCATCGTGGCCACCACGCGCTGGCCCACGCTGAGCTGGGTCACCTCGGCACCCGCCGCGATCACCGTGCCTGCGGCCTGGTAGCCGACGATGTGCGGGTTCGTGGCCAGCACACCGCCCTGGCGGTGCAACAGATCGCCACCCTGCACACCGATGGCCCCGACCTCGATGATGACGCCCCGGTGGTGCAGCACCGGATCCGGCACCTCGGCATAGCGGAACACATCTGGCCCGCCGGTCTGGTCGTACACCGCTGCTCTCATGGTTCGTTCCTGTTCGTTTCTGCGACGACGCCGAAGGCGGCAGCGGCGAACCGCTGTCCCATCCGTGCG
>JAYTSB010000355.1:0-11585 GCA_043745825.1 Actinomycetota bacterium
GCATCGTGAGCGCCGCGCCTGCCGGCACTCGCGTCGACGCAAGCCCCGCCACTGCACGCCCTGTCGATACCATCGCGGCCAGCATCGCGGTCACGGCGCTGAGCGTGGTGACGACGATCGGTTTCTGCCGGGTGTTCGCGGGCTGGGAGTTTCTCGGTCCCATGCTCGTCGTCGTCATCGGCGTGCACGTGGTGTCCCTGGCGCTGCGCCTGTTCTCGGTGAGCGGCTACATCGCCGTTCCGGTCACATTGCTTGCCCTGTTCCAACTGATCGCCTGGAAGTACTACCCCTCCACGTTGTCGGGGCCCTTTCCCACGTCGACGACATGGCGATTCATCAGCTCCGATCTGCACCTGGCCCGTGACCAGTTCCCCAGTGCCGTTGCACCCGTTGCTGCTGTCGGCGGCTTCGCCATCGCCGCGGCCGCCGCATGCGGCGTGTCCGGTTTGCTCGCCGATGCGTTCGCGTTTCGGGCGTACGGGCGCGCCGAAGCGGCCGTGCCCAGTGCGGTGCTGTTCGTCTTCGCAGCTGCCCTCGGCGCTGACAACTATCGCGTCGCCCTCACCACAGGGTGGTTCGCCGCAGCCCTCGTGGTGATCGCTGCGCTGCGGATGACGCACGCCCGAGCCGAGCACTCCTGGATCGGCCACCCGGCGCGCGTGCTGCTCAGCGTGGTGCCGCTGGTCATCGCACTCGCCGGGTGCGCCGCGCTGGCCGGCGCGGTCGTGGGCCCGCGACTGCCCGGCGCCGACAAGGAGGCTCTCCTCGACACGCGCGATCGCAACACCGTGACGCAGGTCCTCAGCCCGCTCGTGGACATCCGGTCACGCCTCGTCAACTTGAAGAACGTCGAGCTGTTCACCGTCGACGCGGACGAGCCGCACTACTGGCGAGCCACCGGTCTGTCGGCGTTCAACGGCACAACGTGGGGAATCCCCGAGGGCACCGCGGGAGGCGACTTCCGAGGCGCACCGGCGACATCGCGGCAGCTGCGCCAGACGGTGCACATCCTCGGCCTCGGCGGGCCGCTGCTGCCGGCCGCATACGGCCCGGTGGCGGTGGATGGCGGCGACGTGTACTACGTGCCGCTCACCGGCACGCTGGTCGAGCCCACGCCAGGCCTCGTTCGCGGCGCAACGTACAGCATCGTGTCAGCGGTGTCCGACCTCACCCCGGAGCAGCTGCGCGCCGCATCATCGAGCAGCCCATCGGACCCGATGTCGCTCGATCTGCCGGCGGACTTCCCTGGTTCGGTGCGCGACCTCGCTGCGCAGATCACGGTCGCCGGCACGTCGGTCTACGACAAGGCATTCGCGCTCGAGCAGTACTTCCGCACCAATTTCGAGTACGACCTCACGGTGCAGCGCGGCCACAGCGACAACGCGCTGGAAAACTTCCTGCGGATCAAGCGGGGTTACTGCGAGCAGTTCTCGGCAGCGTTCGCGGCGATGGCCCGCTCGGTCGGGATCCCGTCCCGAGTCGCCGTGGGCTTCACCTACGGCGATCTCGGCGATGACGCCAAGTACCACGTCTACGGACGCAACGCCCACGCCTGGCCAGAGGTCTGGTTCGACGGCTACGGCTGGGTCTCCTTCGAGCCCACACCGGGTCGCGGCGAGCCAGGCACGGAGGCGTACACGGGGGCACCTGCATCCCAGGCGCTGCCGGACGGCACGAACTCGGACGGCAGCGCCGACACGGTGCCCGGCACGGTTGCGCCCACCACGACCACCATCCAGGGCGGGGCATCGGCCGCGCCCACCACCACCGTCTTCGATCCGGACGCCACCCCCACCACCACCCGCAGCCCGGTGGAGCCGTCAAACGCCACTGATCAGGGGGCCTCTGGTTGGAGCAAGCTCGTGTTCGCACTCCTCGTGCTCGGCCTTGGCTGGGCGTTTGCCCTCCCCCGCCTGATGCGCTTTCGCTCGCGCCGACGGGCGTCGGCCACGCCGGCGGGACGAATTGGCCAGAGCTGGAAGCGTGCCGTGCGCGCCCTCGATCTGATCGACCTGGCCCCGGCGATGGGTGAGACACCCATCGAGCACGCCCGGCGGGTGGAGAGGATGACCGGCATGGATCGACGGATGCTCCGCGAACTGGCCGCAGCAGCAACGGCGGCGTTCTACGGCGGCGTCGGTGACGACGTCACGGCGCTGCGTTCCGAGTTGAACTCGGCCAACATCGTCGGCGCCGTGCGCAACCGCCTGAGCGCCCCCAACCGCTTGCTCAGCTACTTCGATCCTCGCCGTGCGGCAGTACTGGCCACCGGGTGACCAGCTCGCCGAGTTGGAGTTGCGTGGCGCGTGGTCAGTGGGAGTCGGGGCCAGAGGCTCGGCCGGCCCGGCGACGCAGCTCGTCCGGGATGCGGCTCAGCTGATCTCGGCCGCGAGCGGTGAGCTCACGCTCTAGGAACACGCCCGCCACCACCATCGCCACGAACGCCAGGAACGAGATCCAGGCGCTGACCTGCAGGGCTGCGATGGCGAGGCCCAGAGCGGCGACGAGCGCCACGATCGACCACAGCAGGCGGCGCCGGGACACGCCTTGATGGCTGCGCACATTGACCTTGAGCGCGAAAGAGGGATCGGACTGCAACTGCTCTTCGATTTGCCGAAGAATCCGTTGTTCCTCTTCGGAGAGCGGCATCAGAGATCTCCTTGCGGGGTGGACCCGCGATCGCGGGCTCGCTGTAGTTTCTCACGTTCGCTGCCGTCTGACAACGCGGCCTCCACATCGTCGAGCGTTCTCAGACATCACGTTCCGGCAGGGCCTGAGGCTCGTGATCCGGCCCCCACTGTTGGGCCCCCCGCCGCACGAGGCGCAGACCGCGAGCACTCACCGTGCTGGCCGGCCCGATCGCTGTTGTACCGAAGCGCTCGCGGATGGCATCGATGGCTGCGGATGCATCGGTCCAGTCGCCGGCGGGCGGGCCCTGCGGATGCCCCGCGTCAGCGGTGTCGGGGAACAGATCGTCCAACCGCAGTTGCTCGATCGGCTCCCCGAAGTTGCTCACGTGCACGCCCAGCAACCGCACCCCTGGGGTGGGGTCGATCCGGGTGAGCAGGGGACCTGCTGTGCCGAGGATGGCCGCCGCAGTGGCCACGGGCGACGGCACCGTTGCCGAACGCGTGATGGTGACGAAGCCTGCGAAGCGGACCTTCAGGGTGATGGTGCGCGCCCCGGTGCCGGAGGCGCGCAATCGGCCGGCGACCGCATCGCTGAGGCGTACGAGCTCGGTGCGCAACTCGGCATGCTCGTGCAGGTCGCGAGCGAACGTCTCCTCGTGACCGATCGACTTCATCGCCCGCGCCGGCTCGACGCCACGGTCGTCGATCCCCACGGACAGCGCATACAGGTGTCGGCCGCCGGCCTTGCCGAGGGCGCGGAGCAGGGTCTCCTCGCCGAGCTCGGCAAGACCACCGACCGTCGTGACGCCAAGACGCTGCAGCCGTTCCAGTGTCGCTGGTCCCACGCCCCACAGGCGCTGCACCGGCAGTGGGTGCAGGAACTCCAACTCGTGCCCGCGGGCGACCTCGAACACGCCGACGCCGGCCTCGACGCCGGACGCGAGCGCTCGCGGCTTGGCGGCCACCGAGGCGAGCTTGGCGAGGAACTTGTTCGGCGCAACACCAACCGAGCACGACAGGTCCAGCTCGGCCTGGATCCGCTCACGCAGGTGCCGGCCGATTGCCACGCCCTGGCCCAGCAGGCGCAAGCTGCCGGTCACGTCGAGGAACGCCTCGTCGAGGGCAAGCGGCTCCACGAAAGGCGTCACCTCGTGGAAGATCTCCTGAACCTCGCGGCTCACCTGCGAGTACAGCTCGTGGTCCCCCGGCAGGAACACCGCGTTCGGGCAGAGCCGACGGGCAATCGCACCCGGCATCGCCGAGTGCACGCCGTATCGCCGGGCCTCGTACGACGCAGCTGCCACCACGCCACGTGGGCCGGTACCTCCCACCACCACCGGCTGGCCACGCAACTCGGGGCGCCGGCGCAGCTCCACCGAGACGAAAAACGCGTCCATGTCGACGTGCAGGATCGTTCGCAGGATGCCACGGGCTTCCCCGGCGCTCCGGCCGTCCGGTGCGGTCACGGCGAGCGCTGCTCGATGCGCGCGGTGGCGCGGTCGGCGCCGTGCACGTGGAACGAGTGAGCCGGCATGGGTCTCATGCCGCCCTCCATCCAGGCGAGCACGGGAACGCACACCCACGGCGGCGAGTCGACGAGCAGCGATTCGACTCGGTCCAGATCAACGAACAGGGCCTGCTCGACGATGCGATCGGGGTCGTTCAAGGCGATCGTGCCGTCGGCGGCGGTGGCGAACCACGACTCCACTGTCATCACCCAACCCATGTCGGGCGCGGTGACAGTGACGGTGTAATGGCACTGCTCCCACCGGGGTACGTGCAGGCCGGTCTCCTCGCGCACCTCCCGGGAGATGCCCTGCACCACCGTCTCGCCCTCGTCGATCACGCCGCCGGGCGGCGTCCACTCCAGGGTTCCTTGACGGCGCCGGTTGGCGGCGAGCAGCAGTTGGTTGTCCACCACCACCAGACCTCCACCGACGCGGAACGAGCGCACGCGATCAGCCAAGCGCGGCCGACCCGTCATCGGCCGACGTGACGGCGCTCGCGCCGGCCCCGACGGTCCTTCATCCACAGCTGCAGCACCATCACGAACCCCTCGCGGATGATGCCCTGGGACATCTTCGACTCGCCCTCGGTGCGGTCCCGGAACGTGATGGGGATCTCCACGATCTTGCCGCCGGCGCGCACGAGGCGATGTGTCATCTCCACCTGGAACCCGTAACCCTCGGCGCGTACGGTCTCGAAGTCCATCAGACCGACCAGCGCGTCGGTGCGGTAGGCGCGGTAGCCGGCCGTGGCATCGTTGACGGCGAGGCCGAGCATGCCGGCCGCGTAACGGTTGGCCCAGCGGGACAGCTCGCGACGCTTGCGGGGCCAGTTCTCGGTGATGCCGCCGGGCACGTAACGGCTGCCGATGGCGAGATCAGCGCCGTGTTCGACGGCCGACGTGAGGGCCGCGATCATCACTGGGTCGTGAGAGGAGTCGGCATCGATCTGGATGCAGATCTCCGCGCCGCCGTCGATCGCCGCGCGCATCCCCGCGCGGTACGCGCCACCCAGCCCGGATTTGGCGCTGCGCTCCAACAGCTGGAGATCTGTCCCATCAGCCGCCATGTCGGCCTGGAGGTCGGCCTGCAGCTCGCGAACCAGCCGCGCCGTGCCGTCCGGGCTGCTGTCGTCCACCACCAGGATGCCAACCTCGGGTGCGTGCTTGCGGATCGCCCGCACGATGGCCTCGATGTTCTCCGCCTCGTTGTAGGTCGGCACGATGGCCACGGCACGCACCGCGTCAGCCTAGGCCACGTTGCCGGACCGTCGGCGGCCACCGAGGTTCGTCGGAGCCCAGCCCGTACGATGCCATCGTGTCTGATCGCATGCCCGACCGTGCCCCTGACCGTGCCCCTGACCGTGGCCCTGAGCGCCCCCTGTCGGCCCTGCCCTCGCCGATGGCGCGGGGCGCGGCGTTTGTCTCGATCTTGCTCGGCGGTCTCGCCGGTGGGCTCATCGGTTACAGCCTGGTGCGCGTGCAGTGCAGCGGCGAGTGTGGGCTCGGCAAGGGCCTCGGTGCGCTGATCGGCGCTGTCTCAGCGGCAATCGGCATGAGCGTGGTGGCGGTACTCGTCCTGCGCGCCGTCGGCGAGTGGAAGAGCATCGAGGACCGTCGCGGCGCTGCTGCAGGGCCCCGATGACGTCCGCCGCCATGTCCGAGAGGGAGCTTGCCGCGTCGCTGCGCGACCTGGCCACCGACCTTGCCCGCCGCGCTGGCGCGTTGGTGCTGGCCGCCCGGCGCGAGGGCATCGTCAGCGCCGACACGAAGTCGTCCGCCACGGACATGGTCACCGAGCACGACCGCGCGTCGGAGCAGCTGATCGTCGGCGCGCTCCGCGAAGCCCGCCCCGGCGACGCGATCGTGGGCGAGGAGGGCACGTCGGACACCGGAACCAGTGGCATCCACTGGCTGATCGACCCCATCGACGGCACCACCAACTTCCTCTATGGGCTGCCCGGCTACGCGGTGTCCATCGCCGCAGCCGACGCCCGGGGCACCCTTGCGGGCGCCGTCTACGTGCCGGCCACCGATGAGCTGTTCAGCGCAGCCCGGGGGCAGGGTGCCACGCTCAACGGGGAGACGATCCACTGCTCGTCCACCACCGTCGTGGCGCAAGCACTGCTGGCCACAGGATTTAGTTATCACGCCGATCTGCGGCGCGCTCACATGCGTCGGCTGCAGCACGTCATCGGCGAGGTACGCGACATCCGCCGCATGGGGGCCGCTGCGCCGGACCTCTGCTACGTGGCTGCCGGGCGCCTCGACGCGTACTTCGAGGAGCACCTCGGGCCCTGGGATCTGGCGGCCGGCGAGCTCGTGGCCCGCGAGGCCGGCTGCCTGAGTGGTGACCTCTCCGGCGGACCAGTGCGGCCCGCGCAGGTGCTGGTGGCCAACCCGACGCTGTTCGAACCGATCCGGGCGCTCATCGTCGAAGCCGACCGGCGCGTCGCCACGGAGACGCCGCCAGCCTGACGTCGCCGCCCGCCCTATGCTGGCCCGCGTGGGAACACGAATTCTGACCGTCGAGGACGACGAGCGCATCCGCACTGCCGTGAAGCTGGCCCTCGAGGACGAGGGGTGGACGGTCGACGAGGCCGGCAGTGGCGAAGAGGCGATCGAGCAGTTCCACCGTGGTTCCCCCGACGTCGTGCTCATCGACATCATGCTCCCTGGCATCGACGGCTTCGAGCTCTGTCGACACCTCCGCAAGACCAGCGACGTGCCGATCGTGATGGTGACAGCGCGCGCCGACACCCATGACGTGGTGGCCGGGTTGGAGGCCGGCGCCGACGATTACCTCACCAAGCCCTTCGCCCCGAAGGAGCTCTCGGCGCGCATCCGGGCCCTGCTGCGCCGCATTCGCCCGATGAGCCCCGGCCACCCCAAGCTCGTGTTCGGAGATCTGGAAATCATCCCCGACGAGGGCAAGGTGCTGCGTGGCGGCGTCGAGCTGCACCTCACCAAGACCGAGTTCCGCCTGCTCGTCGAACTCGGTCAGAACCCCGGACGCGTCTTCAGTCGGGAAACCCTGCTCGACAAGGTGTGGGGCTATGACTACTTCGGTGACGGCCGGCTCGTGGACGTGCACATCCGCCGGTTGCGAACCAAGGTGGAGGCCGACGCCGCCAACCCACGCCACGTCGTCACCGTGCGGGGATTGGGTTACCGACTCCAGTCGTGACCGACGCTGCCGAAACCACCCATGCCGTCGAACGGGCTGGCTGGTGGAGCCGCGCCTCGCACAGGGCGACACTGTTCCGCCCGCATCGATTGGGTCTGCGCACGCGCATCCTGCTCACGTTCAGCCTCGGCTTCCTCGCCCTGTCCATCTTCCTGGCTGCGATCACGTTCAGCTTCACGAAAGGCACCCTGTTCAAGCAGCGCGAGCGGGCCAGCATCGAGCAGGCCTACCGCGACGCCACCGTGGCACTGAACGAGCTCAGCACCGGGCCGGCCAACGGGCAGGGTGTGATGAGGGTGCTCACGTCGCTCGGCATCTCCCGGCCGCTCCTCAACTATCGCGATTCGTGGGTGGGCAGCGCAGCAAAGTTCGGTGACGATGTCGTGCCGGCGGCGTTGAAGGCTAAGGTCCTCAATGCGAACAAACCAGCTCGCCAGGTGATCACCGTCGACGGCGAGAAGGTGCTCGTGGTGGGCGTGCCGCTGTCGGAGGTGGGGGCCGCCTACTTCGAGTTCTTCAGTCTCACCGAGGTCAACGACACCCTGCGCAGCGTCGGCTTCTCGCTGCTGTTCGCGGGGTTCATCACCACGCTCTTCGGCGTGGTGCTCGGGTCCGTGGCGTCACGTCGCGCCGTGAAGCCGCTGGGCGATGCCGCCCAAGCGGCCAAGGCAATCGCCGGGGGCCGACTCGATACACGCCTGGAAACCAGCGACGACCACGACCTGCGCGTGCTGGCGAACTCGTTCAACGACATGGCCTCTGCGCTGCAGATGCGGGTGGAACGCGACGCCCGCTTCGCCAGCGACGTGAGCCACGAACTGCGCTCACCGCTGATGACGCTCGCCGCGTCCGTCGAGGTCATGCAGGCCCGCCGCGACGACCTGCCTGATCGCGCCCAGGCAGCGCTCGATCTGCTCGTGGCCGACGTCGCCCGCTTCCAGGGGTTGGTGGAGGACCTCCTGGAGATCTCCCGCTTCGACGCAGGCGCGATCCGCCTCCACCTCGAGGATCTGCTCGTGGCCGAGTTCGTCCGCCAGGCCATCGCCGTGAGCAGCCTGCCAGACGCACCGATCACGGTCACCGAACGCGCCGAGCGCCTGGTGATGCAGGTCGATCGACGCCGTCTCGCCCGCGTCATCGCCAACCTGATCGACAACGCCCGCCTGCACGGTGGCGGCCAACCGGAGGTGACCGTGTCCGAGGCCGACAACGAGGGCGAGCCGATCGGCCATGTGTGGATCGCGGTGGAGGACCACGGCGCAGGCGTCCCCGTGGAAGAGCGGCACCTGGTGTTCGAGCGCTTCGCCCGAGGCGCCGTGGCCGGCCGGCGAAGCTCCAGCGACGGCGCCGGGCTCGGGCTCGCGCTCGTGGACGAGCACGTGCGTCTGCACGGCGGCAACATATCTGTCGAGGATCGCCGCGACGGCGAGCCGGGTGCCCGCTTCGTGATCGAGCTCCCGGCCGAGGAGGTGGGCGTGTGAGCGCCTGGCCCGCCTCGCGCGGCAGGCGACGCGTGACGGGGGCGGTCGCCGCCCTCGCCCTGCTGCTGGTGATGTCAAGTTGCGGGATCGACGATGACACCGCTCCCCGGGAGATCGCTGATGGAGGCAAGCCGAACCTCGCCAACTCGGCCAACCAGACAACGGGCGCAACAAGCGGCACGGACCGCATCTACCTCTTGGCCCCGGACTCGCAGAACGACGTGCGCCACCTCCGTCCGGCCACCCGTGACGTCGGCGATTCGGCCTCGCAGCGCCTCAACTCGCTGTTCGGCGCGCTCACGGTCGACGACGTGGATGCCCGCCTGCGCACGGCCATCCCGGATGGCCTGATGCTGCGCTCGGCGGGACTGCGGAACAACGGCACGTTGGTGGTGGATGTCTCGGACCAGATCCTCGATCTCTCCAGCAACACGCTGATCGACGCGGTCGCCCAGATCGTGTTCACTGCCAGCGAGGTCCAAGGGGTTCAGCGCGTGGAGTTGGTGGTCGACGGCAAGGCCCGCCAGTGGCCCGCGGCCGACGGCGAACTGTTGGCCGTGCCGCTGACTGTCTACGACTATCCCGGCTTCATCGAGAGCACCCAGCCGGCGTTCCCCGCCGTGCCCTCGCCGGAGGCGTGATCAGCCGAAGAACACCGACGCAACCTCGTTGAACAGGAACTGGTCAACAGGGCGAGTCTTGCCGGTTGTCTCCGACAGCCGTACGCGCACCATGTCGTTGCCGTGCAGGGCGGTCATGCTTCCCCAGTCGTGGTCGTGCACGGCATCGATCGCCGCCACGCCGTAACGGGTGGCGAGCACCCGGTCGAATGCCGACGGTGTCCCGCCCCGTTGCACGTGGCCGAGCAGCACCACACGCGTCTCCAGACCAGATCGCGCCTCGATCTCCGGCGCGACGAGATCGGCGATGCCGCGGAGGCGCACATGACCGAAGCGGTCGTAGACCTTCTCCCGCCCGGGCATGCTGCCCTCGGCCGGCTCGGCGCCCTCGGCCACCACCACGATCGAGGCATAGCGGCCACGCTCGTGACGGGCGCGGAGGATCGCGCACACCTGATCCACGTCGAAGGGCTGCTCGGGGATCAGGATCACCGTCGCTCCCCCGGCGATGCCGGCATGCGTGGCGATCCAGCCGGAGTGGCGACCCATGACCTCCACCACCATCACCCGGTCGTGGCTCTCCGCCGTTGTGTGCAGACGGTCGATGGCATCGGTGGCGATCTGGACTGCCGTGTTGAATCCAAAGGTGGTGTCCGTGCCGACGATGTCGTTGTCGATGGTCTTGGGGACGCCGATGATCGGCAGGCTGAAGTCCTCGTACAGCGAGCACGCCACCGACAAGGACCCGTTGCCACCGACCACGATCAGGGCGTCCAGACCCATGTCTTCGAACGTGCGCCGGACACCATCGGTTCCACCCGGCGTGTCATATGGACTGCCCCTGCGGGTTCCGAGCAGGGTTCCGCCCTTGGGCAGCATGCCGCGCAGCGACTTCACGTCGAGGGTGATCGTTCGCTGCTCGATCACGCCGTCCCACGCGTCCAGAAATCCGATGATCTCGTCGTTGTGGGCGATCTCGCCCTTGCGGACCACGGCACGGATGACCGCGTTCAACCCCGGGCAGTCGCCCCCTCCGGTCAACAACCCGACGCGCATGCTCCGACCATAGGCCGCGTCCCGCCGGAACGTGCGAATTGCCGCGGCCGCGTGGTAGGAACTGTGCATGGCGTGGGATTCATCACGAAAGGTGCCGTGGCGCCGGCTGCTGCGTGAGTGGCTGATCTACGTCGCCATCGCCAGCGTTGCGTTCGTGATCTACTACGTCGCCCGTGGCAAGAAGGTGGAGATCGGCCTGTTCGCCGGTCTGTTGTCGAGCGGCCCGATGTACCTGCTCTTCGGCGGCGTGCTGGCCAAGTTCGGCTACCAGCGCAAGACGATGAAGGAACTGCGCGCCCAACGCCCCGTGGCCGCGACGGCCCGCAACGGCGGCGCCGGAGTTTCCGGCGCCGGGGTTTCCGGCTCCGGCGCCATGGGTGGGTCCCGGACCCGGCCTGCACCCACCAAGCGCACGTCCACCGGCCCGTCGCAGTACCGCAAGAACAACAAGCCCAAGCGACGCTGAGGTCAATCAATGAGCGCCGACCACACCTGCGTCCTCGCCCTCGACGCCGGCACCACCGGCGTTCGAACCCGGGCGGTGTTCGTCGACGGCCGCCCGCCCGTGTCCGCCTATCGAGAGTTCACCCAGTTCTTCCCGCACCCCGGGTGGGTGGAGCACGACGCCGAGGAGATCTGGGCGGCTGTCGTGGCGACGATGCACGATGTCGTCGAACAGCTCGTCGAGCCGCCCCGCGCGCTCGGCATCACCAACCAACGCGAGACCGTGGTGGCATGGAGCCGCACCACCGGCCGGCCCGTGCACCGGGCCATCGTCTGGCAGGACCGTCGCACCGCAGAGCGCTGCGACGAGCTGGCCCGTGACGGCGCACTCGCGATGGTGCGCGAGCGCACCGGTTTGGTGCTGGACCCCTACTTCAGCGGCACCAAGTTCGCCTGGCTGCTGGAGCACGGTGGCGTCACCGCGGACAGTGACCTCGCGCTCGGCACCGTTGACTCGTGGTTGCTGTGGAACCTCACAGGCGGCACGGTGCACGCCACAGATCCCTCGAACGCAAGCCGCACGATGCTCTTCGACATTCGCACCCTGGCGTGGGATCCGGAGCTGTGCGATCTGCTGCGCGTGCCCATCGGCTCGCTGCCCGA
>JAYTSB010000356.1:0-1638 GCA_043745825.1 Actinomycetota bacterium
GCACCTCGAGGTGGCAGTGGACGCCGTCACGGACATGGCGGATCTGGTGCGCGCCATCACGGTCTGCGGAGCAGACATCCGCACGATGGACACCCGAGCCGACGGGATGAGGACCCTGACCGTCGCCTGCGCCGACACCACGCAGCAGGACAGCGTTCGAGCCGCCCTCGGCAACATCGGCCCACACGCAGCGATGCCCGTGATGGAGGGCAAGGCCGTGCTGTTCCAGCAGTTCGCCGGCATCGACGCCCATCCGCTGTGCATCGACGTGTCATCGGTGGATGAGATCGTTGCCGTCGCCAAGGCGATCGCGCCGTCCTTCGGGGGCATCAACCTGGAGGACATCGCCGCACCCATGTGCTTCGAGGTCGAAGAGCGCCTGCAGGCCGAGCTGGACATCCCCGTGTTCCACGACGACCAGCACGGCACTGCGATCGTGGTCCTCGCCGCGCTGCAGAACGCGGCCAAGGCCGTTGGCAAGGCGATCGCCGACATGACGGTGGTCATCGTCGGTACCGGAGCAGCCGGGCTGGCGATCGGCAAGCTCCTGCACCTCGTCGGTGTCGGCAACCTCATCGGCGTGGACCGCGAGGGCATCCTCCACGCGACGGTGCTGACGAGCGACAGCTCGTGCGCGAAGTGGTGGTTCGCAACCAATGGCAATCGCGATGCCCGCACGGGTGCTGTCGCCGATGCGCTGAAGGGCGCGGACGCGCTCGTGGGGGTGAGCGGTCCGGGCGTCATCGACCCTGCGTGGCTTGAGCTGATGGCCGACGACGCGATCGTCTGCGCGTTGGCCAACCCGGTGCCCGAGGTCATGCCCGAGCACGTGCCGGCGAACGTGGCCGTGATGGCGACGGGACGCAGCGACTACCCCAACCAGATCAACAACGTCCTCGCCTTCCCCGGTGTGTTCCGGGGCATGCTCGATGTGCGTGCGACGCGGTGCACCGACTCGATCAAGCTGGCCGCTGCGGACGCCCTCGCTGCGCTGGTGCCCGACCCGACGCCGCAGCGGATCCTGCCGGGTGTGTTCGAGCCCGGTGTCGCCCAGGCGGTGGCCGCGGCCGTTGCCGATGCAGCACTACGGCACGGCACCATTCGCCCTGATTCTGGTTGAGTCGCCATGGAGGACCGGACGAGCTCATCGCGCGTCCGCTGGCCAACGCGACCGCTCGCCCTGGATGGCTCGCGGCAGCAGCAGGCCCCACGACCCGGTGACCAACCAGTCGACGAGCTCCAACCCGCAGCCTCCGACGATCTCGTCCAGCTCGGACCACAACCCGGGAGCGAGGAGATCGGTGGCCTCGCCGTCGCGTCGCACGCTGGCGATCACGACGGCACTCATGTGTGGCGCCGACCTGGCCACGGCTGACATCGCCTCGGCGACGTGGAACAGCTGCTCGATCGAGCGGGTGTCGGTCACGGTGACGAGGTTCGATCCGCAGAGCCGGTCGTCGAGCATCATCACCAGCGTCTCGTCCTGGACGGGATCGCTCATTTGCAGGCCGAAGACGGCGAGGGCGTCGTCGACGCACTCGATGGGATCCAGATGTGCGCGCGGCATGCGGCCGAACGAGGAAACAGGCATGGCAACCCCCGAAGAGATGTGGTGTTCGTGGCGGGGGAAGGCCGTGT
>JAYTSB010000357.1:0-2609 GCA_043745825.1 Actinomycetota bacterium
AGGTCGCGGTCGCACAGCAGGCACACCACTTGGTTGTCACCCAAGGCCTTCAGCACCGAACTGGCGGCCTTGGGGCCGAGCGGCACCACCGTCATACCGAGCTTCTCGCGCAGGTCGACGAACCAGTCGAACAGCTCCGGCGGTTGGATCGGCTCCACCACCACCATCATCCGGAAGCCACGCTCGATCAGCCATCGGCCGGCCCACTCCCACCCTCCGAGGTGCGGCAGCGCGAGGATCACGCCCTTGCCCTCGGCAATGGCCGCCGGGATGTGCTCGAAGCCCTCCACCGTGAACCCGGCGTTCACGGCGCGAGAGGACAGCGACGGCAGTCGGAAGCTCTCCACGTAGTACTTCGCGTAGGAATCGAACGCCTGCTGTACCGCCTGCCGCAGGGCGAGTCCACGGAGGTTCGGGTTGACCCGCCGAAGGTGTCGCTCCACCATCGAGCGCTTCTCGCGCATGCCGGCGGCAAAGGTGAGCCCCATTGCCTGGGCGGCAGCGCTGGCGACCGGCCCGGGCAACAACCGCGCTGCGAGCGAACCGAGCTTGTACCCGCTGACCGTGACGGTGTCGGTCAACTGGTCGCGTGTGGTCTTCGGCGAGTTCACCGGTCGGGGCTCACGGTCAGGAGGGCGGGCGACGACGAGGCACGCGAGTCGGCAGGCGCTCTGCGTAGGCCTTCCGACGGGTCTGACGCCGGATCCTGCGAACCTCCATCTTGGCGGCCGTGCGCGGTGTGACTGCGGCCTGCTTCCACACCTTGATGAAGCGCTGCACCGCGGTGACGGCACACAGAGCGAGCATGATCCACAGGATGGGCAGCAGGATCACGTGTACCAGCAACCCGAGCTCAAGGAGGATGATGCGCTCGGCGCGCTCCATCAAGCCGCCCTTGGCCTCCAGCCCGAGCGACTCCGCCTTGGCCCGCTCATACGAGATGATCAACGACACGCCGAGGATGCCGAGCGGCACCATTGCGAGCCGGGGATCCTTGCCGTCGATGTAGTAGTACGCCACGCCGGCGAAGATCACGGTGTCCGTCAGACGGTCCATTACCGAGTCGAAAAACGCCCCGCGTTGGCTGGCCTGGTTCGATGCCTTGGCCAACGCCCCATCGAGCAGATCGGGGATCGCGGCGAGGATGACGAGGGCGAATCCGAGGTAGAGGGAGCCGCCACCGATTGCGAACGCCGCGCCGATGGCGACGACCAGACCGAGGATCGTCAGGTGATCCGGCGAGAGGCCCGTCTTGCGAAGCAGACGACCGATCGGGCGCACCGCCTTATCGATGGGCGCTCGGAATGTACCGTCGAACATTGCCTGCAGGTTACCGCGAGCCCAGCCGACCCGTGTGACGGCTCCCGGCATGCCACAGGGCCCGAGGGGTCAGGCGGGAAGGCAGACGTGGAACACTGGGCTGATGACCACGTCGTCCCCCGCCGATCTCGCCGTTGCGTTCCGCTCACTGCCCCGTCGCCTCAAAGAGGCTGCGGCCGACGACGCACCACCCGAGGCGGTCAGCGTGGCGGCCAGCGCCGTCAGTTCCGCAGTGGGCCGCGCCGCCGGCGTGCTGGGCACGGCGGACACCGCCGACGCTGTGGCGACCGAACTGGGAAATCGCAAGCCGGAGGATTGGACCGACGGCGATCTGGAGGCCGTCCAGCGCGCTGCGGATGAGGCCGCACGGGCCATCCGCGAGCTCGCCGACGTCGGCGACCGCTGATCACCATCACCGCGTGGTGGCGCGACCACGGGCCAGGCAGATCTTCAAGATTCCTGCCCCGGAGACACCGTGGCTTGAGCCATGGTTAGGATCCCCGTGATCCGGCAAAGGTGGACAGCGCGGCCAGATCGGGAGGTTGAGTGAACAGAGCAGTGCACGATGACCCCGACCCGAACTTTGTCGGCCCGAACGCATCTCCGGTGAGCCAGACCGGCCACATTTCGACCGGCCACATTTCGACCGGCCACAGTCCGGCGGGCTGGTTTCCGGACCCCGCCGATACGCGCGGACTGCGCTACTGGGACGGCATCGGCTGGACCGACCACCGGGCACAGTTGTCCGGCCCGGCCGCCACTCCCGCTGTCTGCTCATGCGGCGTCGTCGCCACGGGCAGTTGTCGCGTCTGCGGTCACCCTTTCTGCCGTGCCCACATCTCCGAACAACCTCGTGAGGACCGCGCCTATCTACGCCGTTGGGAAGCATGGACGTGTGGCGGGTGCATCGAGCTGGGCCGTCGCGAGCTGCGCGTCGAGCAGCTCGCGCGTTGCGAATCGGTGGCACCCCAACTCGCGGGGCTGGGAGCGATGCGTCGCGTTCGCACGTACACGGGTCTGCGGCCGCGCAAGGTGCACCTGTTCGATCGGGTGCCGGGCGTCAGCCGCCCGCCCCGCGCGGCCCAGGCCTACCTGATCGAGTACGACGCCGGCGAGGAGAACTCAACCTACCAGGGTCTGGCCATCTCCGCCGACGGCACAACTGTCTACGACGTCGGGGTTCCCATGCTCGGCGTCAAGAGTGCACACGCTGGCCCGAAGCGCCGGCGCAGCGGCTACCACCTCCGCCGTGCCGTCTCGATCGAGGCGTTGCGCGCAGCAGCGGCTGC
>JAYTSB010000358.1:0-2446 GCA_043745825.1 Actinomycetota bacterium
GCCTGGGCGTGGTGGTCCACCAACGCGTTGGACTCTAGGCGCCAGTGAGCTCGCGCCAGTTCCCGCCGGTGTAGGCGCTACTCGCCCCCGCGGGTGTCAACTGCAGCGTGGACTCCGGCACGAGATCGGCGATGATGCGTCCCTGGGTGTAGTGGTGGCTGGTGTTTCCCACGCCCTCGAACAGCTCAGTCCGGCGGGCGACGAGGTCTGCAGCCGCACCCCGGTCGAGCAGGCCCCAGATCGTGAACGCAATGGTGAGATCGTGGATCACGGGCGCCCGGCCGAACAGCGACGCGCGGCGCAGGGCGATGTTGATGCCACCACGGAGCGCGTCGTTCACCGACTCAAAGGGACTCACGTACAGCTTGTCGCGGAAGCGCTCGGCCAGGGTGAGCACGTAGCCCTGATCGGGACCCTGGTAGCCGAGGCGCTCGCCGACGGGCTGACGCCCGTGGATCTCGGCCGGGCGATCGGGGTTCCAGGCCTGGGGCACATGGTCGGGTGACTCGTAGGTGCGGACGACATCGTTCGACGAAACGGGAGCGAACTTCGGTGCGGCCATGGCTCCCTTTCTACTCGCCGCCGTGCAGGAGGCCAAACACCAGCAGTTCTTCGAGCGCCCGCCAGGACGCCTCGATGATGTTCGGGCTGACCCCGATGGTGGTCCACGAACGACTGCCGTTGGTGGCATCGATCAACACTCGCGTCACGGCGCCGGTGGCGGTGGCGCCGTCGAGGATTCGCACCTTGTAGTCGGTGAGGTGCACCGCGCCGAGCTGGGGATACTGTGACGAGAGTGCGCCACGCATCGCCGTGTCGATCGCGTTGACGGGTCCGTTGCCCTCTGCGGTGGTGACGAAGCGCTGCTCGCCGATCCACACCTTCACGGTTGCCTCGGTGGTGAACTCGCCATTGGGCAGCTCGTCGGTGATGACGCGCATGCTCTCGACGCGGAAGAAGTCCTGCTGCCAACCGGCTGCCTTGCGCATCAGCAACTCCAACGAGGCGTCCGCAGCCTCGAAGTGGTAACCCTCGTGCTCCAGCCGCTTCAGGTCGTCGATGACCTCGTTGATCGCGGGGCCGTCCATGGCGAGTCCGAGCTCATCGGCCTTGATGGCGATGGTGGCCCTCCCGGCCATCTCGCTGACCACGAATCGGGTGCCGTTACCCACCAGCTCCGGATCCACGTGCTCGTAGGCATCCTTGGCCCGGGCGATGGCCGACACGTGGAGTCCCGCCTTGTGTGCGAACGCCGACGACCCCACGTACGGGGCCTGCGGGTTGAGCGGCCGGTTGAGCACCTCGGCGATGTGGTTGCTCACCGAGGTCAAACGCTCCAGCCGGCCGTCGGGCAGGCAACCAATGCCGAGTTTCATCTGCAGGTTGGGGATCACCGTGGTGAGATTGCAGTTGCCGGTGCGCTCGCCGAGGCCATTCAAGGTGCCCTGCACGTGGCGAGCTCCGGCGCGCACTGCCGCCATGCTGTTGGCCACCGCGCAGCCCGTGTCGTCGTGACAGTGGATGCCGATGATGGCGTCCGAGCCGATGTGCCGGTGGACGTCACCGACGATGGCCTCGACCTCGTGGGGCAGGGAACCGCCGTTTGTGTCGCACAGGACCACGTGGCTGGCACCCTTGATGATGGCGGCCTCCAGGGCGCGCAGGGCAAACTCCGGGTTGCGTTTGTAGCCGTCGAAGAAGTGCTCCATGTCCACCAGCACCTGCTTGTCGTGGCCGCGCAGGAACTCCACGGAATCGGCGATCATCGCGGTGCCCTCTTCGAGGGTGGTCTGCAGTGCGTTGAGCACGTGGTAGTCCCAACTCTTGGCCACGATGCACACCGCTCCCGTGCCGGCATCGATCAGGTTGCGCAATGTGGCGTCGTCGTCGACCTTTCCCTTCGGGCGACGGGTGGAACCAAAGGCCACCATCGTCGAGGTCGTCAGTTCGAGCTCGCGGGCCGCCCGAGCGAAGAACTCGATGTCCTTCGGGTTCGCTCCCGGCCAACCACCCTCGATGAAGTGCACGCCCAAGAAGTCCAGCTGCTCGGCGATGCGCAGCTTGTCCTCCACCGATGCCGACACACCTTCCACCTGCAGACCGTCGCGCAGGGTGGTGTCGAATACTTCGACAGAACTGGGGAGTGCGGGTTGAGACATCGGAGGCTCCAGTATTCAGGGGGAGAAATGAAAAAGCCGCCCCAATGGGCGGCAGGTAGCGCACGTCAGCCGACGTGCGCTACGAAATGACGATGATGCGGTGAGCCGGGCGAGCAGACACGGCCGCCATTGTGCCTGCGCCGGCCGGCAAACGTCAACCAGAGGGCGGGGACTGTGGGCAAACCTGTGGGTTCACGGTGGATGACCAGATTCATTCTGGGGATTCAGGGGAATGTCAGGGGATAACCCTGTGGGTTGAAAAATACCTCTTGACCTGCGGTTTTGCT
>JAYTSB010000359.1:0-4848 GCA_043745825.1 Actinomycetota bacterium
CTCCTCCGGTGTGGCCATTCGGCCCAGGGGAACGGCGGCGGTGAGTTCGGCGAGACGTTTTTCGCCGAGCGCCGCAGTCATGTCCGTGGCCACCGGTCCGGGCGCCACCACGTTGGCGGTGATGCTGCGCGAGCCGAGTTCGCGCGCCACGGAGCGGGCCAGGCCGACGAGACCCGCCTTGCTCGCCGCATAGTTGGCTTGACCGGCCGAGCCGAGCAGTCCGACCACCGAGGACATGAAGATCATCCGCCCGGAGCGAGCCCGGAGCATGCCCTGGGCGGCGCGCTTGGCGACACGGTAGGCGGCGGTGAGGTTGGCGTCGACGACGCTGGTGAACGCATCCTCGGTCATCCGCAGGAGCAGGCCGTCGTTGGTGAGGCCGGCGTTGGACACGAGCACCTGTACGGGTCCGAACGTGTCCTCGGCAAAGGTGAACGCAGTGTCCACCTCGGCAGCCGAGGTGACGTCGCACTTCACACTGGCGAAACCCTCAGGCGGCGGGGAGCTGTTGTAGGTCACCACCACGTTGTCGCCGAGCGCGGCGAACCGCTGCGCGCAGGCCAGGCCGATCCCTCGGGATCCGCCGGTGATCAACACGGTGCGGCTCACTGTTCGTCGCCACCCCAACGCAGGAGTGCACTGGCCGCAGTCATGCCTGCGCCGAACCCCACGAGCAGCACCAGATCACCCTGAGCGATGCGGCCGGCATCGAGCGCTGCGTTCATGGCCAAGGGGATCGATGCGGACGAGGTGTTGCCGGTGTAGTGCAAGACCGTGGCGGCCCGCTCCATCGGGATGCCGAGACGCGAGCAGGCTGCCTCGATGATCCGGATGTTGGCCTGATGGGGCACCACGAGGGCGATGTCGTCAGCGGTGACGCCGGCATGGATCATCGACTTCGTGGCCGAGTCCACCATGATGCGCACGGCTCGCCGGAAGACCTCCTTGCCCTCCATCTGGATGTAGCCACCCAGCTCGGAGTAGAGGAAGCGTTCGGCACTCCCGTCGGCGTCGAGGTCCCAGCCGAGCAGCTGTCCCGGGCCGTTGGCCACGCCTTCCAACACCACGGCGCCGGAGCCGTCCGCGAATAGGATGGCCGTGTTGCGATCGGTCCAGTCGGTGATGCGCGCGAGCGTGTCGGTGCCGATGCACAGCACCTTGCGGGCACCCATGGCAATCAACCCGTGGGCGGTGACCATGCCGTAGACGAAGCCAGAACAGGCTGCGTTGATGTCGAACGCACCGCAGCGCAGCCCGAGCTCGTGTTGGACGGCGGCCGACGAGGCCGGCACCAATCGGTCCGGTGTGGTGGTGGCCAGGACTAGTGCATCGATCTCCAGTGGGTTCACCCCGGACATCTCCAACGCCTGCCGACCGGATTCGATGGACAGGCCGACCGTGGTGCCGCCGACATGGCGTTCGCGAATGCCGGTGCGCTCGACGATCCACTCGTCGCTGGTGTCGAACATCTGCTCGAGGTCCTTGTTCGTCAGCACCTTGGGCGGCAGCGCCGAACCCCAGCCGGTGATGACGGCTCCGCGGACTCCGTCGGGGATCTTGGGCATGTCAGACCGTCCTCAACCAGGCAATTGGCTGGCGCAGCGTGATGCGCTCGCCGGTGACCGCAATGTAACTCTGCAGGATGCCCGCGAACGGGGAGCGGACCTCGGCCTCGCCGACGTGGCCGAGCACGGTGCCGACCACGATCTCGCTGCCGTCGGCGATGTCCGCTAGGGGCGTGAACACGCCGGCGGCCGGGCTGACCACCAGACGTTCGGATGCAAAGAGATGCTCGCCCTCGAACTGCGGCGCGCGCGGCGAGCCGGCGTTCACCCACTCGATCAGTTTGTCCAGCTCCTCGGGCGTGGACACCGAGATGGTGCGGGCCGAGTCGACCGTGCGCTTGGCCATGCCGGTGAGCACCCCGCCCGGGCCGAGTTCGGCGAATCCGGTGACACCGTGTTCGGCCAGGGTGAGCAGGCAGTGCTTCCAGCGCACCGGGCTGCTGAGCTGGGCCGAGAGCAGGCTCGACCAGGCCTGACCGTTGTCGTGGGCCAGTGCGTCGACGTTGGACACCACCGGCACCTCGGTGTCGCGAGGGTTGGCCTCGGCGATGGCCTTGCGGAGGCGGTCCCGAGCGGGAACCATGAACGGGGTGTGGAAGGCGCCGCTGACCTGGAGCGGCATCACCTTTTTGGCGCCGAGTTCCTTGGCAACCACGCCCGCTGCGGCCACGCCATCCGGTGATCCGGCGATGACGACCTGTCCGGGGGCGTTGAAGTTGGCCACCCAGACATCGCTGTCGGCGCGCCGGCAGGCGACCTCGACGAGGTCGTCGTCGAGACCGAGCACTGCTGCCATCGTGCCGGGGTTGTCGAGTCCGGCTTGGTGCATGGCATCGGCGCGCTCGCAGACCAGGCGCACGCCGTCGTCGAAGCTCAACGCGCCTGTTGCGGTGAGCGCGGTGTATTCACCGAGGCTGTGACCTGCGCAGAAACTCGGCTCGATGCCGAGGCGCTCGACGGCGTCGAGCACCATCAGGCTGGAGACGAACGTCGTCAGTTGTGCGTTGCGCGTGTCGCGCAACTCGTCCACATCGGCGTCGAGCAACAGTCGAGCGACGTCACGTTCGGCGTGGACGGATGCCTCTTCAACGAGCTCCCAGCTCTCGTGATCCGCCCACGGGCGGCCCATGCCCGGCCGCTGCGATCCCTGGCCCGGAAAGGTGAAGGCAAGCATGGTTTGGTGTTCGGTCTCCTCGTGCGGACGGCGGGAGCGCGTGCCCGTGGCGGAGAGGCTAGACGCTGCCGCGCCACGCGCGTTGCTACCCGGTGGTAGCCATTCGACGGCGTTTGTCAGCGGGTCGGCTTTCGTGAGGCGCTCCAGGGTGTGCTCTGGCTACACTGGCGCCGCTGCTTGCCCGAGTGGCGGAATGGCAGACGCGGAGGACTCAAAATCCTTTGTAGGAAACTACGTGTGGGTTCGAGTCCCACCTCGGGCACACATCGTTGAGACCTCAGCGCAGCGCCGGCGAGACGGCGTCAGTCCGTCGCCGTGAACTCTTCTACCACCGAACCGGTTCGGGTGGCGGTGATGGCCGTGCACACCACTCGGCCGGTGCGGTCGCTGCCGATCAGGAAACCGGCGTCAGCGGTGCGCGAGTTGTTCAGCGCAGTGATGATGCGCAGGTCGACGTCGGTGCGGCAGATGCGGTACAGCTCCGGGTCGCTGTCTGCGCTCGGTCCGGTGGACACCTTGTCCTTGGTGGAGCCGATCGCGTACACCTCCTGGGTGTGCGGCTTCGAGCAGTCGACCACGTCGACGGTGGTGAACCCCGTTGCATCCGGCGTGGCGATGCAGTCGCCGACGCGCAACGAGTCCAGCGAGCCCCCCTGGTCGCGGCCGCCGACGAAGTAGGCAATGACGGCGATGATCGCGACGATCGGCACCATGATGCGCAGGCGGGTCCAGCGCCGACGACGCGACGGTGGGCCGGGGGGGATTGGGTCGGCGGGGCTGCGGCGCGCGAGGGCGTCCTCGGGCGGCCGGGGGATGCCGGCGGCCGATCCCATCGGTGGCCCGGCCGGCATCTCCGGGACCGGGTTCGCCGGTGTCATGTGCTTGCCTCCGGCAGGACGAGATCGTCCACCGACGACGGCAGCCGCCGGCGCCAGTTGGTTCCGTTGACGGTGCCCGGTTGGTTCGGACGCTCAGCGGCGCCGCACACATCGTCCATTGCCAGCAGCCGCAGGCGTGATGGAGAGGCGAGCAGCGCGGCGTGGACGGAAGCGATCACAGCGTCAGGCGACAGCACGGCATCGGACAGCACGGCATCGGACAGCACGGCATCGAGCCGGGCCCGGTGCTCGTCGCCTCCATCGGCGCCGGTGAACACCCCAGTCACCGTTGGCAGATCATGCGTGGTCACCGTGGCCAGACACTCGGCCGGCCACCGGCTCGGCGGGTGATCCTCGAACCACAGCACACGCGTGCCGGCGATGCGGTGCTGGGCAAGGCGTTCGCGTACGTGCGGCTCCACGGTGCCGAGGTCCTCGCCCACCACGAAGGCGCCGGCGCGCTCGGCCTCGATGCAGATGATCGCCATCAGTTCGTCGGCCGGGAAGGCAACGTACGCGCCCTGGCTGGGGGGCCGGCCGACGGGGATCCAGAACTGGCGGAACAGGCCCATCACGTGGTCGATGCGCAGTCCCTGGACCCCGCGCAGCGCGGCGCGAATGGTCTCGATCAGCGGTTGATAGCCAGCGTTGCGCACCCGCCACGGCGTGAATGGCGGGATGCCCCAGTCCTGCCCGCTGAGGCTGAACGGGTCCGGCGGTGCGCCGATGCGGATGTCGAGGGCCAGCAGGTCCTGGTATTCCCAGGCGTCTGCGCCCTGCGGGGAGAACCCGATGGCGAGGTCGCCGATGACGGCCACACCGTGGGCCGCAACCTCCGTGAGTTGGGCCCCGAGTTGACCCTGGCACCACTGATGGAAGCGGGCCCGCTCGGCGAAGTCGGCATCCTCGCTGAGCCGGGTGGTGAGTGCCTGCCGGTCGAAGCGAGTCCAGGGCACGGGCCACTCTCGCCATCGAGGGCCGAATTCCTCGCACAGTGCGTTCCAGCACGCGACGGACGCAGGTGTCTCCGGGACCGGGCGGCTCGTGCCCGCAGTGCGCTCGGCGCGGTAGCGCTCCATGAGTGCAGCCCGCTTCGCGCTCCAAGCGGCGTCGCGATCCACCAGGGACTCGGCCGCACAGCGCAGCGTGTCGGGCACCGGTTCGTCCATCGCGATCAGCAGTGGGTTCCACGTGCGTCGGCTGCTGGGGTAATACGGACTGTCCTCCTGGG
>JAYTSB010000360.1:0-2923 GCA_043745825.1 Actinomycetota bacterium
GTGTGCGCCGATTCGGCGACGCAGACACGGCCACGGCCCTCGCGCTTGGCCGCGTACATCGCATGATCGGCCTCGATCAGCAGCCAGCCCGGATCCACGGTGACCCCGACGTGGTGGGCCACCCCGATGCTCGCCCCGAGGTGGACGACGATGCCGTTGGTGGACAGCGGCTGACGCACGGCATGGACGATGCGCTCGCCGATCTGGACGGCATCGACCGCGTTGGTGCAGGGGCAGATCACCACGAACTCGTCGCCGCCGGTGCGGGCCAGCGTGTCCTGCGACCGAGTCAGCGCTTGCAAGCGAGCCGACACGATGCGCAGCACCTCGTCGCCCACCGCGTGGCCGTACGTGTCGTTCACCGCCTTGAATCCATCGAGGTCGATGAGCAACACGGCAACCTCCCGGCACGAGTCGGCGCCGCTGTCCGTGGCCCGCCGGAGTCGTTGCTGCAGGAGGATGCGGTTCCCCAACCCGGTGAGCGGGTCATGCAGGGCCTGTTGCTCCAGCGCAGCCTCCAGGCGTTTGCGGTCGCTGATGTCACGCAGGCTGGCCCTGTACTCCACAGCGCGGCCGGTGGAAGGATCGATCACCGCCGAGATCGAGTTCGCGACCCAGACGTAGGTGCCATCGGCTCGCATCACGCGGAATTCGGATGTCAGCGGCGCCCCGCTGCGCAGTTGCGCCGCGCCCGCAGCGGTGACCGTGTGGAGGTCGTCCGGGTGGACCATGTGCTGCGCAACCCGGCCCACCATCTCCTCGGGCCCGAACCCCAGCAACCCCAACGACGACGGCGACGCGTACTGGACGACGCCCAGCGCATCGGTCAGCAGGACAACGTCGGCCGCTGTGTCGGACATCAACCGGAAGCGGGTCTCGCTGCGTCGCAACGCGTCGTCCACGCGGGCGCGCTCCAAAACGTGGGCGATGGTCTCGCCGATGATCCGCAGGAAGGTGAGCTCGCCGTCGGTCCAGGCGCGAGGGGTGCTCACCATTGACACGCCCAGCACGCCGAACAGCTCGCCGGCGGCAGACATGGCCACGGCCATCAGCCCACCCTCGGATCCCAGCGCCTCGCGCTTTTCGACGGCCCAGGGCTCCGCGCTCAGGGCTGCGTCTTCCACGACCACCGGGTCGAGGCGTCGCAGCCGCTCGACCCAGAGCGGCATCGTCAAAAACGGAAGCGTTTCGCCCGGCTGCACCTTCTGGATGGCGCCGTTGCCCACGCAACCGGCCAGGTTCGTCAGCAGGTGCTGCTGCTCGTCGACGCGGTCGACGTAGACGAGGTCGACTCCGAGCATCTCGCCGATCCGCACGCACACGGTGCCGAGGTGCGACAGGAAATCGTCGGCGTCGAGATCCAACGCTGCCTGGGCGACCTCGAACGCGTAGCGCAGGTGATCCACGCGTCGGGCGGCCTCCATCTCGACCCAGCGGCGTTCCGTGACGTCACGCCCGGTCAACAGCGTTCCGCCGGCCACCGGTGTCCCGTGGCCGCTGATGATCTCCACCCAGAGCTGCTCGCCATCTCGGGCCATCAGGCGCAGGGTGGTCAGGGCGGTCGGCGCCGAGGTGAACAGGGTGGACAGCCGACTTGCGGCGAGCGACAGATCGTCCGGATGCACGATGTCGGCCATGTTCGCCCGCAGGATCTCCTCGGCCGAGTAGCCGAGGCGATGCTGCGCCGTGCGGTTCGCGTACAGGAAATCGCCGTGCGCATTGATCACGGCGACGAGGTCGAGCGAGTTGTCGAGCAACGCGGTGAGCCGGGCCTCGCTGTCGCGCAGCGAGGCCTCCACGCTGCGCCGGGCCAACAATGCAGCGACGATGTCGGCCACCTGGCGCACGAGCGCGACCTCGTCGTCGGTCCACGTGCGCACCGTCGAGGTCATTGTCACACCGACGAAGCCATGGGACGCACCTGCGGACGAGATCGGCATGAGCAGGGCACTTCGCTCGTACTTGGGCAACGTTCGCCACTCGTCGGCCCAGGGCTCGGCGGCCTCACCGACCCGGGGCAACGCGTCGATGTCCTCGACCACGACACCACGTTTGAGCTCGCCCAATCGCGCTGCGAGTGTCGGTGCATCGAAGGCGTCGACCTGCGGGATCTGCGAGGCTGAGCGGCCCTCGGCCCAATGCGCCACCGTGCGGATGGTGGGGCCGTCGATCAGCCACACGCCGGAGGCATCCGCATCCAGCACGCTGCCGAGCCGGCCGATGTGATCCTCCAATCCTGCGTCGATGCGCTCGTACTCCACGTTGAGGGCCCAGTGCGATAGGCCGAGGACAACCTGCTCCAGTTCGTGACGGCGCGCGTTGAGGTCGGCCAGGGCATGCTGGCCGTCGACGTTGCGCAGCGAGATCACGTACCCACCCAGGACCGGATCGTTGACGCCCGAGGTGTCGATGTCGTACCAGGAGGTCGTGCCGTCGGCCAGCACGAGGCGCAGCTCGGTGACCGGCGGGGGTTCCTGACCCGCCAGGGTGTCAGCGAACCGTTCGAGTGCCATCTCGGCATCGTCGGGATGGACCAGGGCCAGGAAGTGACCGCCGACCACGTCCTCGGGCCGACGCCCGGTGGAAGCCTCGATCTGCGGGTTCGCGTACCGGATCCACCCCTCGCCATCGATCACGACCACGATGTCCCGCACGTTCGACAGGATCGCGTTGACGTGCCGCTCGCTCTGTCGCCGTGCGCCATCAACACGTTCACGGCCAAGGAGGTTGGCGATCGTGTCGGCGATCTGCTGGATGGTGCTCAACTCGTCATCTGTCCAGGTGTGCTGCGGGTCGCGGTGGGAGACTCCGAACGCACCGACAACCTCGCCGCCCACGGTCAGGCCGGCGTATAGGTTCGTGCCGAAGCCCGTCCCTGGGAACACCTCATCGAGCTCATTCGTCCACGGCGTGTCCTCACCGC
>JAYTSB010000361.1:0-2475 GCA_043745825.1 Actinomycetota bacterium
GTGACCAGCACCAGCACGAGGACCACGGCGATGACCGCGACCGACGCGCCCATGAGTGCCGTCATCACCGCGTTCTTCAACCGCCGTCTGCCGCTGACGCCGGACAGGTCGGCGAGCAGGTCGGCGGAGGGGTCGTGGCCCGGTGGCGTGACGAGCACGGCGGCGGTCATGACGTTCCCTGCATCCGGCGCATCGCCCGACCAACGATGGCCGTGGCCGCGAAGTTGACGACGAGGGTCAGGACGAACAGGGTGAGGCCCATCGCGATCAGTGCGCTGCGCTTCTCGTCGCTGGTGGCCTCACCCCACTGGAACGCGATCACCGACGGCAGTGAGTCCCCGGCAGAGAACAGGTTGGCGGTGATCACAGGCGACGAACCAATGACGAGGGCAGCGGCGATGGTCTCGCCCATCGCCCGGCCGAGGCCGAGCATCACGCCGCCCACCATGCCGCCCGCCGAGTGGGGGATGACGGCGCCGGTGATCATCTCCCAGCGCGTGGCTCCGAGTGCCAGGGCACCGTCACGGTCGGTCTGCGGAGTGGTCTCGATGACCTCTCGGGCGATGGACGTGATGATCGGGGTGATCATCACGGCGAGGATCAGCCCGGCCGTCATGAACGTCCGCCCGGCGGAGGCCTTCCCGAACAGATCGCCGATGACTGGCCAACCACCGAACCAGTTGTGCATGTTCTGGTAGAAGCCGACGAGCTTTGGTGCCAGGTAGATGATGCCCCAGAGGCCGAAGACCACGGATGGCACCACGGCCACCATGTCGGTGAGCGCCACGAGCGGCCGCTTCAGCCACTTCGGGGCCACCTGGGTGGTGAAGAGCGCAAGACCGAGGCTGATCGGCACGGCGAGCACGATGGCGATGCTCGCCGTCACAGCGGTACCGAAGATGAAGCTGAGCGCACCGTAGATCGGGGTGCTGGCACTGGGCGCCCAACGCTTCTCGGTGAAGAACTTGAGGCCCTCGGTGCGGAAGATCAGCGATGACTTGGTGCTGATCGTGTAGCCGATGAGCACCAGGGTCAGCAGGATCGTCGCTCCACCGGCAAGCGTGAGCCCGCGGAACGCGCGATCGGCAGTCTGCTTGTTGCTGCGGAGGTCGGAAAGTGTGAGTGCCATCGAGTCGTCCCAGTATGGATCATCGGGGAGAATGCAAGGGACCGGGCCCGAAGGCACGGTCCCAACGTGGGTCAGAGCGGCTCAGGAACCGATCTTGGCAACATTGGCGAGGGCCTTCGTGCGAAGGTCATCGGGCAGTGGTGCGTAGTCGATGCTCGGTGCCAGATCCTGGCCTTCGGTGAGCAGGTAGGTCAAGAAGCCGCGGATTGCCTCGGCCTTGGCCGGGTCGGACTGCTTGGTGTAGGCGATGATCCAGGTCTGCGCGGCGATCGGGTAGGCCTCGTCCCCGTCGGCCCAGCCGGCGAAGTAGGTGAGGTCGTCCTTGATCTCGGCCCCGGCCACGGCGGCCGAGGTGGCCTCCAATGTCGGTTCGATGAAGTTGCCGGCCTTGTTCTGGACGGCGGCGAGGCTCAGGTTGTTGGCCTTGGCATCGCTGAGGTCGACGTAGCCGATCGCGCCCTCGGTGGTGGCCACGATCTGGGCGACCCCGCTGTTGCCGTCACCGGCCTGGGTACCCGCCGGCCATTCCAGCTCAGAACCCGTGCCGAGCTTCCAGTCGCCACCCGCATCCGGGCCGACCGAGGCGTTGAGGAACTTGGAGAAGTTCTCGGTGGTACCCGAGCCATCGGCACGATGGGCCACGACGATGGCGGTGTCGGGCAACGTCACGCCAGGGTTGTCCGCGACGATGACCGGGTCGTTCCACGTCGTGATGGTGGCCTGGAAGATGCCCGAGATCGTGGCGGGCGACAGCTGCAGCTTGTCGACGCCGGGCAGGTTGTACGACATCGTGATCGGGGCGACCACAGTGGGGACGTACACGAACTCGCCACCCGTGTACTTGGCCACGTCTTCGGCCTTGACGACGCCGTCGGTACCGGCGAAGTCGACGACCTGCTCCTGGAGGTCCGAACGGCCCTTGCCGGAGCCGCCGCCTCCGTACTCGACGGTCAGGTCGGGCGCTGCATCGGCGAAGTTGGCGATGGCCTCGTCGTAGAAGCTCTTCGGGAAGGTGGCGCCCGATGCCACGAGCGAGCCCTGCAAGGCGGCGTAGTCGACGGCCGGGGAGGTGTCCGTCGATCCCCCTTCAGTGCTCGACGGGGCGTCGGTCGCCACGGTGGTGTCACCGCCGGCGACGGTGGTGTCCACCGCTGCCGTGGTCTCGGGTGATGCGGTGGTCTCGGGGGCCGCGACCGTGGTGGTCGAGGCATCCGTACTGGCGGACTTGCTGTCGCTGCTGCAGGCTGCAGCAACCATCGTCAGGGCTAACAGGCCGCTGATGACGACGCTTCGCTTCTTCGTGCTGTTCACGCAATGGTCTCCTTGGTAGGCGTTCAACCGGTCGT
>JAYTSB010000362.1:0-3171 GCA_043745825.1 Actinomycetota bacterium
GTTGCCGGCATGACCGCAGCGACGAGATGCTGGCCGGCCGGCGCGTACGTGCTGGCGACGTTGCTCATCACGGCCACGTTGAGGACCGGTCCGTTGCCGGACCCGTCGAGCACCACCAGACGGTCGCGCACCGGAGGGCGTGTCGTCGCGAAGTAGACACAGCCCACGGCGCGTGAGCCCGCCCGGGGAAGTTCGAGCAGCTCCGCGGCGACCGGGCCCTCGGTGGCCACGACCACGGCCGGCGCGTTGACCCGACTCCCGTCGGCCAACTCCACGCACCGCGGACGCACAGCCGTGACGGTGGCGCCGAGCCGGATCGCGCCGGTCGGGAGGTGGGCGGCCAGCTGGGCCGGAATCGAGCCCATGCCCGCTGCCGGCACCGCGGAGTCGCCCTCGCTCAGCGAGCGGAAGACGATCTCGAACAGGCGGTTCGACGTAGACAGGTCGGGATCGAGCTGGATGCCCCCCACCAGCGGACGGAAGAAGCGTTCGATGATTCGCTCGGAGAAGCCCTGATCGCGCAACGCCGTGAGCGTGGAGACGTCCGGGTTCGTGCCGCCCAGGAGATGGCGGGCCTCGCCACGGCGGACCCGGGCGCGAAGGCGGGCGATGCGAGCCTTGTCGGCGATGGAACCGATCGGCGCAGTGGCCGTGGCCAATGTCTGCAGCGGCCGTCTGAAGGGGTCGCTGACGACGTGACCCCGATCGCCACGCCACACCAGGGCGCCGGGTTCGAACGGCTGCAGGTCGAGCGCGGGCACATCCAGCTGGCGATGCAGCTCGGGGTAGGCGGTGAGCACCACCTGGAAGCCGCGATCGAGCAGGAACCCCTCGACATGATCGGTGCGCACCCGCCCGCCGACACCGTCGGAGGCCTCGAGCACGAGCACGCTGCGCCCGGTGGCGTGGAGACACTTGGCTGCAGCGAGACCGGCCAGGCCGGCGCCGACCACCACCACATTGACGTCAACATCGCCATCGCCATCGCCATCGCCATCGCCATCGCCATCGGCATCGATCATGAGCGTTGCAGAATCGCACCCAACGCCGCTGCGAGGGTGGGATGCTGGAACGTGAAGCCGTCCGCCAGCAGCACCTTGGGCAGCACCCGCTGACCGGCCAGGAGCAGGTTGTCGACGAGTTCGCCGCCGAGCAGCAGCTTCGGCCCGAACGACGGAATGGGCAGCAGGGTGGGACGATGCACGGCCCGGCCGAGCTCCTTGGCGAACTCGGACTGCGTCACCGGGTTCGGTGCGGTCAGGTTCACCGCGCCGGAGCGAGCACTGGTGAGCAGGTGCACGATGGCACCGACCTCATCGTCGAGCGAGATCCAGCTCTGCCACGGCTTCCCCGAGCCGATCTTGCCGCCGAGGCCGAGCTTGAAGAGCGGCAGCTGCTTCTTCAACGCGCCGCCATGGTCGCTCAGCACGATGCCGGTGCGCAGATGGGCAACGCGGATACCGGCCGCCTCCGCAGGAGCCGTCGCTGCCTCCCAGGTCACGCACAGATCGGCCAGAAAGCCGGCGCCGACGGCACTGGTTTCGTCCAGCTCTGCGTCGCCGCGATCGCCGTAGATGCCGATCGCCGACGCAGACAGGAGCACGGACGGCTTGTGGTCCCGCGCAGCGAGCGTGTTGGCCAGCAGCGCGGTGCCGCGGATCCGGCTGTCGACGAGCTGCTGCTTGTATTCGGGCGTCCAGCGATGATCGCCGATGCCGGCACCGGCAAGGTGCACCACGGCGT
This sequence comes from Actinomycetota bacterium, assembly GCA_043745825.1. GTDB lineage: Bacteria > Actinomycetota > Acidimicrobiia > Acidimicrobiales > Ilumatobacteraceae > WLMZ01. The sequence continues at coordinate 1,744 of JAYTSB010000362.1, forward strand.
CGATCTGGCCGAGGGCGGTGGCTTCGATGGTGCCGTCGTCGGGGTTCCAGCGCACCTCACCCGGACGCGGCGTGCGACGCACGAGACGAGTGACCTGATGGCCATGTGTGCTGAGCTTCTTGATCAGCGCGCTGCCGACCAATCCGCTGGAACCGGTGACGAGGACGTTCATGGGCCAACCCTAGGGGTGTTCTCGTGGACATTCCCCTCGTTGGATCCAGTCGGATACCTGACGGCGTTTACACTCGTGGATCGAGCCCAGTCGGTGGGGCCCGAATTCGGGAGGCAACCATGAGTGATCCGTTCAACAACGCCGGACCCGGTGTGCCGCCGCCGCCGCCCAGCACGCCGTTCTTGCCACCCACCCAACCGGTCTACTCGAACCCGTCTCAGGCACCCGCGTATCTCGGCGATCCGCAGACATTGCCGGTTCCGGGCCCGCCACCCGGGTCTGGTCGGAGCCGCAAGAAGATGGTGGGCGCACTCGTCGGCGTGGCCGTGCTGCTCGGTGCGGGCACCTTCGCCGTCGCCCAGATCAGCAGCAACGACTCCGACGGTGGCGGGGCGAGCCCGCAAGACGTCGGCGAGAAGTTCGTCAAGGCACTCGACGGCGAGGACCTCCTCGGCACCATTGATCTCCTGCTGGCCGGCGAGCGGGACACGTTCCGACAGCCACTCGTGGACCTGTCGTCCGAGCTGGCCCGCCTCGAGGTCACGAGCGACAAGGTGAACCTCAACCAGGTCCCCGGCTTCGACATCTCGATCGAGGATCCGCAGATCGATGTCACCGACACCAACGTCGACGACATCGCCGACATCACCATCACGGCAACCGCCAACGTGACGGTGAACGGCGACGACATCCCGATCGGCAAGCTGCTCATCGACCGGGTGTTCGACGGCGACCGGCCGCAGATCGACTCCAGCGAGTCGTCGAGCGATACCGACGCAACGTTCGCGGTGGTGAAGCAGGGCGGCCGCTGGTACCTCAGCGTGTTCTACACCTTGGCCGACAAGGCTCGCGGTGATCAGGACATCCCCGACGAAGGCGTACAACCTGCCGGCGCATCGTCGCCCGAGGGCGCGCTCGACCAGATGGTGCACGCGATCGGCGAACTGGATCTGGAGAAAATCCTCGCCGGGCTCAACCCGCACGAGGCCTCGGCGCTGCAGCGGTACGCACCGTTGTTCCTCGACGACGCCCAGCAGCAGCTGGACGACCAAGACGTCTCCATCGACCTGGGCAAGGCGGAGTACGCCGTCACAGGAAGCGGCAACACCCGTCAGGTGGCCATCACCCGGCTCGATTTCACCGCCTCGGCCGGCGGCAACGATGTCGACTTCACCCTGCGCGACGGGTGCGTCACCGCGTCATCGGGCGACAACGAGTTCAACACGTGTGCCGGCGACGACAACATGGACTCCAGC
>JAYTSB010000363.1:0-1946 GCA_043745825.1 Actinomycetota bacterium
CACTGAACGACAAGGGGGCTCCAAGTCCCGATCCCCGATGAGCGAGGAAGAGATCGTGGCGTGATCAAGCGGTCAGCCCACGAGCTCAGGTGTCAAGAGCGCAGCCCGGGGAGCCATCGAGAGAAAGCCAGTGCCGGCACGAGCGTGACCGCGCATACCGACAGCATCAACGAGAGTCCGTTGCCGTCGTCGCGCACGACGCCGGCGAGCACGAGTGTTGCAGCGATGCTGCCCACGTAGCGGCTGGCTGACAGGACACCAGCGGCGGCCCCGATGCGGCGCTCGGGTGCAGATTCGATCCCTGCCGTCATGATGCTCGGCGTCGCCACGCCAAGGCCCAGGCCGAAGAATGCGAGAGTGGTGACCAAGAGCCACGAGGGTGCGTCGTCGCCGACGACGGCGGACGCTGCCACGGCGATGAGCGTAACCGACAGCCCGACGATCACCGGTTGCCGTCGGCCGTGCACGTCGCCCTGCCGTCCGCCCAACGGGCCCATCACCACCAGGCCAAGCGTCAGAGCTGTCAGTGCAAGGCCTGTGGTGGCAGCACTCCAGCCGCGACTGTCGAGCACGAGCGGCACCGCGAGCAACAGCGCGTATTGCGCAAAGGTCGACAACGCCTGCGTGGCGCAGGCTGCGCTGAACACGCGGTTGAAAATGGGCGGAGCGCTCAGATCGGCGGCTGCTGAGGGCCGGCGCGCCGCGGTGGCAACCGGCGCCGGCGTGCGCCGTAAAACGTACAACACGGCGACCACGATCGGCAGGTTGACGCCGAAGATGGCGCGCCATCCGAACGCTGCGGTGGCCAAGCCTCCGATGACTGGGCCGAGACCGGCACCTACGCCGATGACCGAGCTCTGCAGGCCGAACGCCCTTCCCCGCTCCTCCGACGGCACCACCTCGCGCAACATCGCCTGCACGCTGGGCGACAACGCCGCGGCAAACGTCGCCTGCAGCGCGCGCAGGACCACCAGCAACCCGAACGAGCCGGCCAACATCGCTCCGATCGAGCACGCCCCGAATCCCGTCACCGCGAATGTCGCCAGGCGGCGTGCACCGAGTGCGTCGCCCAGCCGACCGGCGAGCGGCTGCCCCACCAGCATTGCGGCCAGATACAGCGTGATCAGAACACTCGCATGGCTCTTGGAGATGTTGAAGTCGCGGGCAATGTTCGACAGCGCTACAGCGATCATGGTCGAGTTCAGCGGCACGAGCGCCGACGCGAGCGCGATTCCTGCAATGGTGATCGCCGGGACTGTGTGCTCGGTGGTGGCTGTCATCCGGCGATCGTCATTCGAGGATTGTCACCCGGCCCTCTGTGCCGTCGACCCGAACCCGCTTGGCACCGGCCAACCGGCGCGTGCCGTCGATCGTCCCCACCACGGCCGGGATGCCCATCTCCCGCGACACGATCGCGGCGTGCGACACGAAGCTGCCGTGGTCCGTGACGATCGCGCCGACCAGATGCAGCATTGAGTTGAACGCTTCTCCGGTGGTGGGGGCCACGAGAACGTCGCCCTGCTCGAGATCCAGCAGGTCGTCGACCGAACGCACCACGCGCACTGCCCCGTCGTAGGTGCCCTGCGCACCGGAGATTCCGATCACGGTCGTGGCGTCTCCCTCGGGGGCCTCCATCTGGCCCAGGACGCCGTTGATCATGAACCCGATCGACGACATCAGGCGCGCCATCGGCGGCGGGAGTCCTTCGGATGACGGGGGCGGGGGCGGAGGATCGCCGAGGTAGCGGGGCGGGCCCTGCAGAGTGAGATTCAAGCGATCGATTGCCCGCTGGTGCAGTTCGGACGCGGACGGTCCTTCGGAACCGACGCTCAAAGCTCGGATCTCGTCGAGTTCGGTATCGAGCACGTCGTCTGCCTCCTTGATCCGGCCGGCGTGCTCGAGTCGGCGGCCGAGTTCGAGTAGGGCGAGTCGCAGCAGACCGATCG
>JAYTSB010000364.1:0-3989 GCA_043745825.1 Actinomycetota bacterium
AGTCGACGGCTCCCGACAAGATCATCGCTGAGCTCAACTTTCGGTTCTGGGTAGCCATCTTCAGTCGCAAGTACGACCGGCTCTGGGTCTCCTCGCTCCAGGCGATCTTTTCGCCAAGGCCGATCCGACACGAACTCCACGAGAAGCTCGACCGTCTTCGCACGCTTCGGAACCGCATCGCACACCACGAGCCCATCCTCCACCGCCACCTGATGGCCGACCTGGCAGACATCAAGCAGATCGTGGGCTCGCTCTCGCCGGCAACACTCGACTGGCTGAACTGGCACGAACAGGCGACTGCGAGGTTCGCCACACCGGCAACCGACATCGATCTGTTCTGATCGCCCGACGCCTCAGCCCTTGAGGATCTCGCCCAGGCCGGCGGCGACTGCTTGGTCGGCGGCGGCGAAGGCGTGGGCGTAGACGCGCAGAGTCATCGCTGGGTTGGCGTGGCCGAGGCGGCCAGCGACGGTTCGCACGTCATGGCCTTGGCCGATCGCGACCGTGGCCGACCAGTGGCGCATGTCGTGCAGTCGCCACTTTGGATCGATGCCTGACATCAGGCGGGCTCGTTTCCACCACCAGCTGATGCGGTCGGGGCTGACCAGCTCGGGGCCGAGGCCGCACATCCACGGGCCGTACGGCTCACGTGCTCGGCGGAGCTTGTCGATCATCTCGACCGTGTCGGCGTCGAGCGTCACCGTGCGCACGTTGGCCGTCTTCGTCGCGGACTCGCGTAGTTCTGGCGCTCCCTTGCCGCGCTTGGTGATCTCGATCGCCGAGTCGATCAGCAACTGGCCGTCGTGCTCGTCGGTCCATCGCAGCGACGCCAGCTCGGCGCGGCGCGCACCGGCGACGGCGGCGATGCGGAACGCCAACTCGGCTGCCGCGTCGATCGACGCTGCCGCGGCCATCACCGCGCGCACGTCATCGACGGACATCACCGTGCGCTGCGCGACCTTCGTCGACCGCAACCGCGCCAGCGACGCGACGTTGCTCGACACCCAACCCCAACGCATCGCTTGCGACAGCGCCGCGCGCAGCACGCCGTGTTGATTCTTGATGCCGGCATCTGCCATGCCTGCCTTGCGCAAGCGCGTGTGCCAGCGCTCGACATCGGCGACGGTCAGGCGTGCGAGCGGCACGCGAGCGATCTGGTCCTTCTTGATCGAGCGCACGCGGCTCTGCTGATCGCGCGCCGACGACGCTGCCCACGTGTCGACGTTCTGCTCGACCCACGCGTCGAGCGCATCGCTGACCGATCGACCGGCAGGCGAGGAGCGGCCGGGGCCGACGTCGAGCTCGGCGGCGACCCGCAACGCCTCGCGCTTGCCGCCGTGGACGGTGCGGGACAACTGCGTCGGGCGACCGCGCGCGTCGGAGCCGGTGAAGACTCGGACCTCCCACACGCCAGGTCGTCGTTCTCGGATCGTCGCCATGCAACACGAGACCCTATCACCCAGATCTTGCCCAGGTCTTAGGGATGAGGATTAGGGACGAGCGATCGGCTCTAACCGAGAGCTAATCGGCAGCTAGCCACAATCACTCGATACGCAGGCCAGATATCGCCCGAGCGATCACGAGCTGCTGGATCTCGCTCGTGCCTTCGAAGATCGTGTGGATCTTGGCGTCACGGTGCCAGCGCTCGACGGGGTACTCACGGGTGTAGCCGTAACCGCCGAGGATCTGGATGGCGTCCTCGGTGACGCGGACCGCGGTCTCGGAGGCCTTGTACTTGCTCATCGAGCCCTCGCCGTTCTTGAAGCCGCCGTTGCGGGCCAGCCAGGCGGCACGCCAGATGAGCAGACGGGAGGCATCGATCTCGACGGCCATGTTCGCCAGCTTGAACGCGATCGCCTGGTTCATGATGATCGGCTTGCCGAACGCGTGGCGCTCCTTGGCGTACTCCAGGGCGTACTCGTAGGCCGCCCGAGCAACACCGAGCGCTTGCGCACCGACGGACGGGCGGGTGGCTTCGAACGTGGCCATCGCCGGCTGCTTCTCGCCGCTGTGACCGCGCTCGCGGGCACGGGCCAGCTTGGCATCGAGCTTCTCCTTGCCGCCGAGCAGCAGACGCCCGGGCAGGCGCACGTCCTCCAGCACCACCTCAGCGGTGTGCGAGGCGCGGATGCCGTGCTTCTTGTACTTCTGGCCCTGGCTGAGACCCTTCGTGCCGGGCGGGACGATGAAGCTAGCCTGGCCGCGGCCCTTCAGTTCGGGGTCCACTGCGGCGACCACGACGTGCACATCGGCGATGCCGCCGTTGGTGATCCAGGCCTTCGTGCCGTTGAGCACCCATTCGTCGTTGGCTTGGTCGTAGACCGCACGGGTTCGTAGCGACGACACATCGCTCCCGGCGTCGGGCTCGCTGACGCAGAAGGCGCCGAGCTTGACGTCATCGGGCGTGCCGTAGCACTGCGGAATCCACTCCATCACTTGCTCGGGCGTGCCGTTGCCACTGATGCCGGCGGCAGCGAGGGCCGAGCCCATGATGGCCATGCCGATGCCGGCGTCGCCCCAGAAGATCTCCTCGATGGCCACCGGCAGGGTGAGGCCGCTGTTGTCGGCCATCGCGTTCATCAAGAAGTCGATGCCGTAGAGACCGTTCTTGGCGGCTTCCTGCACCACTGGCCACGGGAACTCCTCGCGCTCGTCCCACTCGTGGGCGGCGGGGCGGATGACGTCCTTGGCGAACTCGTGGACCCATGACTGGATCTGCAGTTGGTCGTCGTTGAGCGAGAGCGAGAAATCTGCCATGTGGGCTAAGTTACCACTGGGTAACCATCGAGCACAACGTCAGATCCGGCAAATCATCTTCGTGCGACATGTGACAGAGTGAGCGTCGAACGACGGACGTGCTGGGGGAATGCCATGGTCGAATCGAAGAGCACCTGGCGCTGGCTCGCGGGCGCACTGGCGGCGTCGCTGATCGGCGTGGCCTGCTCCAGCGACACCAAGACGGCCACAACGACGGCCGCCACCACCGCGTCGACAGAGGCATCAACAGCGTCCTCAGCGTCGCCCACCTCCAGCGTCGCCACGGACTCGACTGCTGTACCGGACTCCACCACCGCCACGACGATGCCGTCCAAGCTGGCGGCGCCCGACTCGGCAACCAGCAAGGCGCTGGATGATGCGTTGAGCAATACCGCCGCCGGCTGCGACCCACTCGACCCGCGGGCGTGTCTACTGCCGTTCCCCAGCAACGCCTACACCGTGGCCGATTCCGCCACGGACACCGGGCTGCGCGTGAGCATGGCGCAGCGTTCGGCGGGGGCAAACGCACAGGGCGTCTACGTGAACCTCACCGAGTGGAACCGCAACGACGGGTTCAGCCCGAACAGCACACTGCTCACCCACGTGCCCGGCCTCGACGCGAAGGCTTCGAAGCTGCCCTCGTGGACAGACCTCCAGTCATCATTGGCCGATGACGCTTCCGTCGTGTTGATCGACACCGACACGGCACAGCGCGTGCCGCTGTGGGCCGAGCTCGATGTGAAGGCGGTGTCTGACGACGACCGAACACTGGTGATCCATCCCGCCATCGCCCTGCCGGAGGGCCATCACTTCGTGGTCGGGCTGCGTGGGATGAAGACCGCCGGCGGCGCTGAGATCGAACCCGGCGTGGTCTTTCGCGCCTACCGCGATCGTCTCGCCAGTGAGGCTCTCGATGCCCGGCGCCCGGACATGGAAGCCGCGCTCACCGCGCTCTCCGACGCCGGCGTTGCCCGCAACAGCCTGTACCTGGCGTGGGACTTCACCGTCGCCAGCGAACGCAACCTCAGCGAGCGCATGCTCAGCATCCGCGACAACGCGCTCGGCACCCTCGGCGATGCCGCCCCGGCATTCGAGCTCACGGCACTGACGCCGGGGCCGGAGGACAACATCGCCCTGCAGGTCGAGGGCACATACACCGTGCCGAACTTCTTGACCAACGACGGCGGACCGGGCAACCGCTTCAACTATGCGCCCGACGCAGGGGCGGACGC
>JAYTSB010000365.1:0-6684 GCA_043745825.1 Actinomycetota bacterium
GCACGAGACCGGCTTTGCAGTTCTTGTCAACCACCCCCTCGAAGCCGGCCTGGTGCAGGGCATCTACGACGAGTGGCTCCAGTTCTTCGAGAGCGACGCCAAGCAGGCGTACCGGTTCAGTCCCGATCACCAGGACGGCTATTTCGGACCCGATGTGTCCGAGACAGCGAAGGGCAACAGCATCCGCGATCTGAAGGAGTTCTTCCACGTCTACCCGTGGGGGCAGTACCCCAGCGAGGTCAGCGACGCAGCCCTCCGATACGCCGAAGCCGCCAAGGTGATCGCCAACACGCTGCTCGGCTGGGTGGAGGCGAACACGCCGCCCGATGTTGCGGCGCGGTTCTCTCGGCCGCTGAACGAGATGATGGCCGGCAGCACGCGCTCGTTGCTGCGAGTGCTGCGCTATCCCCCGCTGCGCGGCGATGAGCCCGCCGGCGCTGTCCGTGCGGCTGCGCACGAGGACATCAACCTGCTCACGGTGCTGCCAGCCTCCAACGAACCGGGCCTGCAGGTGCGCGACATCGCCGGCAACTGGCACGACGTGCCGTGTGACTTCGGCAGCCTGGTGGTGAACTGCGGTGACATGCTCGCCCTGGCAAGCGGTGACTACTACCCCTCTACCACGCACCGGGTGATGAACCCCGTCGGGGAAGGGGCCACACGGTCCAGACTCTCGCTGCCCCTCTTCCTGCACCCGGTGGACGACGTGGTGCTGGCCGACGGTCGTACGGCGTTCTCGTTCCTCCAGGAGCGCTTGGCCGAGCTGCGCAGCCAGGACCTGCAGCCGGGCGCCCCGGCGTCGTCGAACTGAACCGGGCTTCGGCGCACGTGGGCAGTTCCATCGACGGGGCGTTCGTGAAGCGGGCCCGGGCGGACATCATCGCCCGCACCGACCTCGCCGGCCGCGGGCTGGCCCGCCGTCTGTCCGACCAAATGGACGGCTGGTTCGACGCGCTGGGTTCTGACCTGCCCGAGGGCTGGGCGATCATGGCCACCGGCGGCTACGCAGCGGGGTTGTTGTCACCCGGCAGCGACATCGACGTCGTGCTGATGCACCCCCAGCGTGCCTCGGCCGGCGAGGTCCGAGAGGTTGCCGAGTCACTGTGGTACCCGATGTGGGACGCGGGGGTGAAGCTCAGCCCCGCCGCACACTCGGTGAAGTCGCTGCTCGGCCTGGCTGCCTCCGACCTCGTGACGGCGACTGCGGTGCTGCGCGTGCGCCGTCTCGCCGGCACCGACAGCGTCGTGGCCGAGGTGCGCGCCCAGGCGCTGGCGCAGTGGCGCAAACGCGCAACCCACTGGCTCGCCGAGCTGCACGCCGTGAGCGTGGAGCGTTGGTCGAAGACGGGTGAGGTGGCGTCGTTGCTGGAACCCGATCTGAAGGACGGCCAGGGTGGCCTGCGCGACCACGACACGATGCGCTGGGCGCTCGCAGTCGATCGGGCGGAGATCTTCGCCGCTCTGGAGGCACCGTTCGAGGATCTTGCCGCCCCGGCCGAGCAGCTGCTGGCCGTACGCTGCGAACTGCATCGCCTCACCGGCAAGTCCACGAACACCCTGCTGCTGCAGGATCAGGACGCGGTTGCCGAGGTCATGGGCTTCGCTGATGCCGACGTGCTCATGGCTCGTGTCTCGTCCGCGGCACGCGCGATCGACTGGGCCAGCGAGCGGTTCTGGTGGCGTGTGGAGCGGGCGATGCGCACGGGTAAGTCGGCCGCAGCCACTCGGCGCGTGTCCGCCACCCTGCGCGAGGGCGTGACGGTGGTGGACGACGAGGTCGAGGTCAACGTGCACCAGGCCGGCGTGGACCAGTCGCTGGTGCTGCGCGTCGCTGCAGCGGCCGCCCACGCCGGCTACCCCATCAGCCGGCGCGCGTTGATCCAGCTGTCGGCCACCGCGATCGACACCGGCGGCACGTGGAACGAGCGGACCCGCAATGCCATGGTGAGCCTGCTCGGCGCCGGCCCGCACCTGGTGGCCACTGTCGAGGCCCTGGAGCGGTACGACCTGTTCAGCAACATGCTGCCGGAGTGGCGCAACGTGCGCAGCCTGCCGCAGCGCAACGCGTTCCACACCTACACCGTGGACCGCCACCTGCTCCAGACCGTCGCCAACGCAGGCGAGCTGGTGCGCTCCGTGGCACGCCCCGACCTGTTGCTGATGGGGGCCCTGTTGCACGACCTCGGCAAGGGCTATCCCGGGGATCACACCGACGCCGGCGTTGCGCTCGTGGACGTGATCGGCCCGCGAATGGGCTTCTCCGACGAGGACGTGGACATCATCCGCTCGCTCGTTCGCAACCACCTGCTGCTCCCCGAGACGGCGATGCGCCGTGATCTCAGCGATCCGCGCACCGCCGAGAACGTGGCCGAGCAGATCGGCGATCCACCACGCCTCGAGCTGCTCCGCGCCCTCACCGAGGCCGACAGCCTGGCCACCGGGCCGTCGGCGTGGTCGGCGTGGAAGGCCACGCTGCTCGACGAACTGACCCGTGCCGTCGACGCGGTGTTGGCCGGCAAGCCCCGTGGGGCCGACGCGCCGGCGCTGGATGAGCGCTTCGGCGATCTCCTCGCCGCCGTGCGTGGAACGGGAGAGCTACACACCCGGCACGAGCCGGCCGGCGAGTTCGATCTCTGGGTGGTGGCCACCCCTGACCAGCGTGGTTTGTTCGCCAAGATCGCGGGCACGTTCGCCGTGCACGGCATCGACGTCGTCAGCGCTCAGGCCTGGACCAGCAACGACGGCATTGCCGTCGACCAGTTCCGCGTCCCTCGGGCCACCAGCGTGCACACCGACTGGCACCGGTTGGAGCACGATCTGCGCGGCTCGGTCGGCGGAACCGTGGATGTCGGCAGTCGCATCGCCCAGCGCGTGCGCACCTACAGCCGAGCCCATCGCCGCGCCGTTGCCGCAGCGCCCCCACGCCTCGACGTCCTGGTCAGCAACGATGCCTCGGCGTCGACCACGATGATCGACGTGCGTGCGCCGGACGCGATCGCCGTGCTGTACCGGCTGGCCTCTGCGCTGGCGGCGCGGGGTCTCGACATCCGCTCGGCCAAGGTCGCAACACTCGGGCACGAGGTCATCGACGTCTTCTACGTGCAGCGCGCCGGCAAGCACGGCGCCGCCCGGCAGGTGCCCGAGCGCGAGCACGACGCGTTGCGCGACGAGCTCAAGGCCGCCCTGGTCGGCTGAGCTCCGACGCGAACGACGGGCCCCGGCCGGAACCGGGAACCCGTCGAACGGTGATCCTTGCGTGTCCGCCCCTCGAGGCGTCGGGTCAGAGCGCTTCGACGTCCATCTCCCCGGTGCGCACCCGCAGCAGCGAGTCCACCCCGAGCTTCCAGATCTTGCCATCGCCGATCTTGCCGGTCTTGGCAGCCTCGGCGATGACGCCGATCAACGCGTCGGCGGCTTCGGCGGCCACGATGATCTCGATCTTGACCTTGGGAACGAAGTCGATCGTGTACTCCGAGCCTCGGAAGTTCTCGGTCTTGCCGCGCTGGCGACCGAAGCCGCTGACCTCGGTGGTGGTCATGCCTTCCACGCCATTGGCGAGCAGGGCCTCCTTCACGTCGTTCAGTTTGTGCGGTTTGATGATGGCGGTGATCAAGGTGAGCATGATCAGATCCCCTTACCCATGTATGCAGCCTCCGGATGGTAGGCGGGAGCACCGTGCTCGTGGATGTCGATGCCTTCGAGCTCGCCCTCTTCGGACACACGCAGCGTGCCGGTCAGCGCAACAGCCCGCATGAGCACGTAGGCCACACCGAACGCCGCAATGGCGATCACGGCATTGCCCCAAACCTGGCTGATGAACTGATCTGCGTTGCCGCCCCAGAGCAGGCCCTTGGGCACACCGAACTGGCCAGTCGAAAACAGGCCCAGGCTCCAGGTGCCCCAGATGCCGCAGACACCGTGCACAGCCACTGCCCCGATCGGGTCGTCGATGCGCAGCCATTCGATGAAGTCGATTCCCAGGACCACGAGGGGTCCGGCGATCGCACCGATGATGATGGCACCCGTGGAGTTGACCCAGTAGCACGGGGCGGTGATCGCCACCAGGCCCCCGAGGAAGCCGTTGATGGTGATGCCCATGTCCCACTTCCTCAACCGCGGGTAGACCCAAGCCATTGCCGTCAGACCTGCGGCAGCTGCGGCAAGCGTGGTGTTGGTGGCGACCCGGCCGATGCCGGCCGAGTCGATGGCGGACAGTGTGCTGCCGGGGTTGAACCCGTACCAACCGAACCACAGGATGACACCGCCAATGGCCGCAACCGTCATGTCGTGGCCCGGCGGCAGGCCGCCGCCGTCACGCTTGAACTTGCGTCCGAGGCGAGGTCCGAGGACGATGGCGCCGGCGAGGGCGATCATGCCGCCCATCGTGTGCACCACGGTGGAGCCGGCGAAGTCACGCAAGAACACGCCGTTGCGTGCGGTCTGCAGCCAGCCGCCCGGACCCCAGACCCAGTGACCGAGGATCGGGTAGATGAAGCCGCTGACACCGATGCTGTAGAGAAGGTCTCCCTTGAAGCCGGTGCGGCCGACCATGGCGCCGGACGTGATGGTCGAGCACGTGTCGGCGAACGCGAACTGGAACAGGAAGAAGGCCATGAAGGCGATGCCGGTATCGAATCCTCCGTTGTAGGTGTAGGTCGCGGGCGCACCGTTCAGGAAGAAGAACTCGTGGCCGATGATGCCGTTGCCGTAGCCGAACATGAAGGCGAAACCGAATGCCCAGAACAGCAGTGCGCACAGGCAGGTGTCGACGATGCACTCCTGGAGGATGTTCACCACCTCACGGGTGCGGGCGAACCCGGCCTCCAACATCATGAAGCCTGCCTGCATGAAGAACACCAAGAACGCGGCGACGAGGACCCACGCCGTGTTCGTGCCGTTGACAACGTCCTGGATCGGGATGTCGGCTTTCGGGGCCACGGCATGGGCAGCGCTGCCCAGGATGAACTGGCCTGGCCCCAGGATCACACCGGCCGCCACAGCGATGCCGGAGAGCTTGCCGCCGAGGAAGGTGACGAAGAACTTCTGACGGTCCTTGTCTTTCAACCTCGACTTCAGGGTCGATACGTTCACAAATGGGTCCTCCTCCGCACACCCCCCGGCGGGGTGCTGCGCACGAAGTTAGGAGGAAGCGATTTCCCAGCCGTCTCGTGCTTGTGAACGGAAGATGTACAACACGCGCGCGACGTCAGCCAGCTGGCCGTCAGCTGGGCGCCGGACGCAGCCGCTGCAGCTCGCGCTCGATTCGCTTGGCGCTCACCGGACCGGATGTGCCGAGCGCCTGCGCGAACAGGCTCACGCGCAATTCCTCGGGCATCCACCCAACTGCGACGATCTCGGCATCCACCTGGCTCGGGGCAAGGCCGGCAATGAACTGCGCGTAGCGCGCCTCCACGGCGAGGGCCTCACGCATCCGCTGCTGATCGCGGCCCGGGTCCTCGGGCAGCTTCTCCAATCGCCGTTCGATGGCGCGCACGTAGCGCAGAAGGTCGTCGAGCCGACCGGTGCCCGCTGCGGTCACGAAGCCCGGACGAACGAGCCGCTCCAGGTGAGCGCGGGCGTCGGCGACGGACACCGCGAGCGCTGGCGCCGCGAGGCGGACCATCCGCGCGCGCACCTCCCGCGCTTGCGCCACCACGCCACCGGCGGCACGAACGGCGCGGGCGGTCGCCGCCGGGAGCTCGACCCGGGCAACTTTGCGCAGTTGCTCGAATGACTCCACATCCCACACTGCGCCACCGCCGTCGGCGACCAGCTGGGCCGCTGCGGCGACGATGCAGTCGTCGAGCAGACCGCCGAGGCTGAGACCGCAGGCGGGCAGTGCCAGCCGCGCGACGTCACCCAGCTCACGCTCCAGCGGCTTGCGCGCCACCGGGACGGCGAGCATCAGCAACCGCCGGACGCCCCCGGGCATGATGCGCTCCTGGATCTCGACGCGGCTGAACACACGAATCGACACGCTGTCGCCGTCGTCCAGCAGGGCAGGGTGGCCGCGCACCACGTGACCGCTGCGTTCGACTTCGATCGTGCGCGCCAGCTCGCCGAAGTCCCACGTGGTGATGCCACGCCGCTCGATGTCCGGCGCGGCGTCGGCGATCGCCGCGCGGACACGCCCCCCAACCAGTTTTCGCACAGCATCGAGGTCCTTACCGACTGCGATCACAACGCCCTGATCGTCCTCGATCACGAACGTGATCCGCAGGTGATCGGCCACCTCGCGCACGTCGAACGCGGTGGCCAGGATGCGCTCGCCGGCCAGCTCCGTCACCACGCCGGCCAGGGCGTTCGCAAGAGCGCCACTGCCGGGGTGGACGCGGGCTGCGGCGATGCGCACTGTGTCGGCGAGCGGGGTCAGGTTGCGGCGCAGCTGCTTGGGCAACGTGCGCACGAGCGCGCCGACGAGCTCGCTACGGAACCCCGGCACCTGCCAGTCGAAGCCAGACGCTTCCACCTGGTTGAGCACATTGATGGGGATGTGCACGGACACACCGTCGCGTGGATCGCCGGGATCGAAGCGATACGTCACCGCGAAGGTGAGCTCGTCCTCGCGCCACTCGTCCGGCCACTCGTCCGTGGCGATCGAACCGCCGCCCCGACCGGTCAATGCGTCGCCCGTCACGTCGTCGATGGTGAGGCGCAGCAGATCAGGGCGCTCGGCCTTGGCCG
>JAYTSB010000366.1:0-5374 GCA_043745825.1 Actinomycetota bacterium
GGTTCACACTTGATGGCATCGCTGGTGGGTCCACGCGACGAGTTCGTGCGTCAGATCGAACAGGCCTTCCCCCTCGTGAACGTGGTCGTGCGCGGCAACGAGATCGCCATCGCCGGTGAGGGCGCGGACGACGTCGGCCGCCTGTTCGAGGAGCTGGTGCTCGTGCTGCAGCGCGGCCAGCACCTCGATGCCAGCACCGTGTCCCGGTCGATCGACATGATGCATGCCCACGAGTCGCCGAGCCGCGTGCTCACCGACGACATCCTGCGGGCCACGAAGGGCCGTTCTGTGCGCCCCAAGACGGCCGGTCAGAAGCGGTACATCGATGCCATCCGCGAAAACGTCATCACGTTCGGCCTCGGTCCCGCTGGCACCGGAAAGAGCTGGCTCGCCGTCGCCATGGCCGTCCAGGCCCTCCAGTCCAAGCAGGTGCAGCGCATCATTCTCACCCGTCCGGCGGTGGAGGCCGGCGAGCGCCTCGGATTCCTCCCCGGCGACCTGATGGCCAAGATCGACCCCTACCTGCGGCCGCTGTACGACGCGCTGTACGACATGGTGGAGACCGAGGGCGCGCAGAAGCTGATCGAGCGCCAAGCCATCGAGGTCGCCCCGCTCGCCTTCATGCGCGGCCGCACCTTGAACAACAGCTTCATCATCCTCGACGAAGCCCAGAACACCACGCCCGAGCAGATGAAGATGTTCCTCACTCGCATCGGCTTCGGCTCCAAGGTCGTGGTCACCGGCGACACCACCCAGGTCGACGTGCCCGACGGCCGCAGCGGACTGGCGGGACTGGAGCGGGTGCTCGCCGGGGTCGAGGGCCTCGGCTTCGTGCATCTCGGCACCGGAGATGTCGTCCGCCACAAGATCGTCGCTGACATCGTGGCCGCGTACGAGGCCGCCGTGCCGGCGCCGCTGCAGGCGGCGCGTCGCCTCGAGCGGAGCGATGATCGCCGTGGTTGACGACTCGCGACCTCGCCTCGCCAGCCGGTCCAAGATCGGCGGGGACGTGGATCCCGAGGTGTTCTGCTCGGACGAACAGGTCGATGTCCCCGTCGATCTCGCCCGCTGGCAACGTCTGGCCGAGGGTGTGCTCGCCGCGGAGGGCATCCGCGGTGGCACCGAATTGTCGGTCATCTTCGTCGCCGAGGCGGACATCGCTGAGCTCAACGAGTCCTTCCTCGGCACGCCGGGCCCCACGGACGTGCTGTCGTTCCCGATCGATGCCGCAGACCTCGACGCGGCCCCCACCACGGGCGGCGCCACCCGCGGCCCGGACCGTGCCCCGCTCGATCCGTCCGACCTGCCGATGTTGCTCGGCGATGTCGTGATCTGTCCGAAAGTGGCTGCCGCGCAGGCGCCCACCCATGCCGGCAACCTCGACGACGAACTCGCCCTGCTCGTGGTGCACGGCATCCTCCACGTGCTCGGCCACGATCACGCAGAAGAGGACGAGACCGCGGTGATGCGCCGGAAAGAACTGCAGCTGCTGGAGCAGCTGCACTGGCATGGGCCGGCGCCGGACGGGTTCCGTCAGGAGCAACCAATCCCGTGATCGCATTGGAATTCTCCACGACCGATCTGTGGATGGTTCTCGCCATCCTCATGATCCTCGTCGTGCTTGCGTTCTGCTCGGCGGCCGAGATGGGCCTCTCGCGGATGACCAAACCAAAGGCCGACGCGCTGGTGGATCAGGGCCGGCGCAGCGCCAAGGTGCTGGCCCGTCTCGTCAGCGAGCCCGAGCGCTGGATCAACCCGTTGTTGCTCACGATGTTCATCTGCCAGATCGTGCAATCCACGCTGACCGCAGTCGTGTTCGATGATCTGTTCGGCACGTGGGGTGTGGTGGCCGGTGTGTTCATCAACGTGCTCGTGTTCTTCGTCTTCGCCGAGGCCGTGCCGAAGACCTACGCGGTCATCTTCCCGCAGCGCGCCGCGCTGCTGACCGCCCGCCCCATCAGCGCGCTGGTCGCGTTCCCGCCGCTGCGCTGGTTCTCGCGCGGCCTGATCGGGCTGACGAACGTGATCGTGCGCGGCAAGGGTCTGGAGAAGGGCCCGTTCGTGTCCGAGCAGGAACTCCTCGGCATCGTCGAGGCCGCGGCCCACGACGGGGAGATCGAGCACGAGGAGAGCCAGCTGATCAAATCCGTCGTCGAGTTCGGCGACACCGTGGCACGGGAGATCATGGTGCCCCGCCCGGACATGGTGGTTGTCGAGCACGACGCCACCATCACTGAGGCGCTCGACGTGGCGATCGACAGGGGTGTCAGCCGGTTGCCCGTGCTCGCCGAAGACGACGACGATGTGGTCGGGCTGGCCTACACCAAGGACCTGATGCGGTTGGAACGCAACGGCAAGGGCACGTCACCCGTGCTCGATGCAATCCGACCGGCCCACGTGGTGCCGGAGAACAAGCCGGTCAGCCGGCTGATGCGGGAGATGCAAGCCCAGAAGTATCACCTCGCGTTCGTGGCCGACGAATACGGCGCCATCGCTGGTCTGATCACCCTCGAGGACTGTCTGGAAGAGCTCGTCGGCGACATCGTCGACGAGCACGACACCGAGCAGGCCGAGGTCGAACGGTTGACGAACGGCGACTACCTCGTGGACGGCGGCATGGCGGTGGAGGACCTCAACGACCTCCTCGACACCCACCTCCCTGACGACGATTGGGAGACCATCGGCGGCTTCCTGTTCAGCACCCTTGAGCACGTCCCAGAGGTGGGTGAAAGCGTGGACTTCGACGGCTGGCGCTTCCGCGCCCACGAGGTTGAGGGCCGCCGCGTTCGCCGCCTGCGGGTCAGCGTTCTGCCCAACGAGCCGGCCAGCGAGGATGCCGTCGCCGAGGCGTGACACCCCGACCACGAAGTCACGCGTCGGGTGCAGCCAAACGGGAAAAGGCTCCGGGCAGATCCGGATAGCGCTTGGTGGAGGCACCGCCGTCGACGCTGTAGAAGCTGGCGCTCACGAAGTCCGAGTCGTCCGAGGCGAGGAACACCGCCACCTTGGCGATGTCCTCGGGCCGGGCGAAGCGGCCAACCGTGGTGTTCTCGACGAACTCCTCCACCACGCCGGGGATCATCCAGAATCCGCCGGTCGCGTTCGTCTCCACCAGCCCGGGAGCAATGGTGTTGACGCGGATCTGGCGATGGCCGAGTTCCATCGCAGCCACCCGTGTCAGCATCGCCACTCCGGCCTTGGCCGCACAGTAGGCCACCATGCCCTCGGCCGGCTGGATCGCGTTCAGCGAGGCGATGTTGATGATCGACCCGCCGTTGCGCATCACCCGGCCAGCGTGCTTGACGGTGAGGAACACGCCCGTGAGGCACAGGTCGATGACCTCCTGCCAGGCAGCGAGGGGTTGCTCGGTGATCATCCCGAACGCCCCCTTCCCGGCGTTGGCCACGGCGATATCGAGCCCGCCGAAGCGATCGACGGCGGCGTCCGCTGCAGTCTTCACATCGGCTTCGGACGTCACGTCGCAGCGCATCGTCGCCAGGCGCCCAGATACGTCGCCGCCGTCGGCGTCAGAGGCCAGCGACGCCATGCCGTCGACATCGATGTCGACGGCCACAACGCTCGAGCCCTCGGTCAGGAACGCCGTGGCGATCGCCTTGCCGATGCCACTCGCCGCACCCGTCACCAGCGCCACCTTGCCGGCGAGTCGTTGGTGGCCGTTGTCTGCAGTGCCCATGACGCCGACCCTAGAGGGTGGGCAACGCGGCCCGGGCAAGCTTGCCGAGGTTGGTGCGGGGCAACTCCGTAACCAGGTGCAGTTCGTGCGGCGCCATGAACGCGGGCAAGGTCTCTTTCACGCGGTGGCGCACGGACTCCAACGCCGGCGAGTCGCCCGGCTCGACGGGCACGATCCAGGCCACCACGCGCTGGCCCCACTCCGGGTCGTCGACGCCGGCCACAGCAACATCAGCCACCTGCGGATGCCCGGCAATCGCTGCCTCCACGACCTCGGGCCACACGTTCTCGCCGCCGCTGATGATGAGGTCCCCGGCACGCCCCGCCACGTGGAGGCGGCCGTCGGGCAGCCAACCGCCGAGATCGCCGGTGTGCAACCAGCCGGCGGCATCCACGGGTGACGAGCCGTCGCGATAGCACCGCAGCATCATCGGACAGCGGATCAGGATCTCTTCGTCCACACCGATGTCGACCTCCACCCCGTCGAGGGGCACACCGTCGTACACCACGCCGCTGCCGGTCTCGGTCAGCCCGTACGTGGTGACGGCGTTCGGAGGCCGATCAGCCGGGGGCCGGCTGCCGCCGAGGACGATGGCGCGGAACAGCGATGCGTCGATGCGGGCCAGCGCCGTGGCGACCAAAGATGTCAGTGTCGCGCCAGCGAGCGCTGCGGCGGTGACCTCGGCCGCGTCGAAACGGGGCAGCACCGTCAACCCGGTGCCGGTGAGCAACGCCCGGGTCACCACGGACAGCCCGCCAACATGGGCCAGCGGCAGGCAGGCCAACCAGTGATCGTTGGACGTGACCGCGAGGTGGGCGCTGGCCGCGTGGGCCGACGCACCGACGGCAGCGTGGGTGAGGACCACGCCCTTGGGGTTGCCGGTGGACCCGCTGGTGGCCATCACCAGTGCGTCGCCGGGTTCGGTCGGCGTTGCTCGTTCGAGCCGGTGCTCACCGTCGGCGTCGACGACCCGTGAGGCACTCATCGTGCGCACCAATTCTGCGGCAGCGGGGCCCGGCAGGCGCTGGTCGATGGGGAGCACGGCATCACCGTCGTCCCAGATCCGCTGGAGCGCGGCAACGAACGGGCGGCCGCTTGGCAGGTCCAGCGCAACGAGCTCAGGCATGGGCCACGGCGCTGTCCCGCCACACTTCGTTCGACATCAGTGTCCCTCTGCCTGTGATTGCTTGTCAGTGATTGCCGACCAGTATGCCCGGGTAGTGGCGCGCCGATGGTGGTTCCGATCACACTGGGTGGATGATGACTGCACCCGCGCCGGCCGGAAATCGATGGATCCTGGGGGCGCGCCCGCGCACGCTGCCCGCAGCGGTGGTGCCGGTGGCAGTCGGTGCGGCGTGCGCGGCGGGCCTCGCGGGCGTGGTCTGGTGGCGGGCGGCGCTGTCGATGGTGGTGAGCCTGAGCCTGCAGGTAGGGGTGAACTTCGCCAACGACTACAGCGACGGCATCCGCGGCACCGACGACGTGCGCGTCGGCCCGGTTCGCCTGGTGGCATCCGGTCTCGCGTCCCCCAAAGCGGTGAAGTGGGCGGCGTTAGCTGCGTTCGGTGCCGCGGCGGCGGCCGGCCTGGTGCTGGCGGCCGTCACGTCGTGGTGGTTGCTGGCTGTCGGCGTGGCGGCAATCGCTGCAGGCTGGTTCTACACCGGTGGCCCCAAGCCGTAC
>JAYTSB010000367.1:0-16015 GCA_043745825.1 Actinomycetota bacterium
AGCACACCGAGGGGGGCGAGCTGGACCCGGATCGTGAACAGGATCGCGTCCGTCTCGGGCAGGCGCCGCAGCGTTTGGAACTCGCTGCGGATCCACATCGGCGACCCGTCGGGCGCGATCGAGTCGGCGATGTGCATCGACTGGTCGCGCGCCGGCTGATGCAGCTCGTCGGTGGGGTTGATCATCCAGTTGCGCCGCCATGCCGGGCGGTCCACGCTCAGTCGATCGTGGAAGCGGTTCACCTTGTCGCGCAGCTCCTCGGGGTAGTGGGCGACCGGCCCGTGCACGCCCTCGAGCGGCAGGCCGACCTTGTCGCTGATGGTCCAGTGGCTGGGGAAGCACACCACGCCGGCCGTCAGCACCCACGCCCCGTCGATGCGCTGCAGCACGGCGAGGTCCTCCTGTACCAAGCGTGCCGCCTCCACCAACGGGTGGTCGTCGCCGTGCGCCGGAGCGGGCTCGATGCCGTGTTCACACAACCACGCGCGCACAAGGGCCAACACCTCGGCCCCGACCGAGCGCGTGTCCGTGCGACGGTCGTCATGGGCCACCACCACGTCGCGAGCCGTCGCCAGGAGATGGTCCTTGTAGGCGAGCTGGGCATCCCGGTCTGCGTCAACGTCGAGCCACCGTTCGAGGTCGAGGGAGCGAGTGCCCATCGTCGAGAACGGCGGCCCCGGCTCGATGCGCAGATCGTCGAGCCAGGAGGGAGGCGTTTGGGTCAACCCATACCCTTGCCGAAGTCGCACGTGGTCCATCGCTCGGGGGTGAGGCGGACGATGACCGAATCCTCGGTGCTCGGGTTGGTGTCGGCGTACCAGCGGCCGAACTCCGGACCGAGGTACCGCGACGCCATCTCGAAGTCGTCGCGCTGCTCCTGGACGATCACCACCGGGCCCTCCACGCTCACGTACTTGTACGGCGGGGTCTCGGTCTGCACCGTCATCGTCGCCCGCCCGGCCGAGCGCAGCAGCTTGGCCTTCAACGAGTTGCCGTCCATCCCGATGACCACCGCGCCGTCCTCGTACTGGTACCAGATCGGCAAAGCAAGCGGGCCCTTGTCGTTGCGGGCGATCGCAAGGATCCCCACGTGCACATCGGCCAGGAACGCCTCGCGCTCGGAGTCGGTCATCGTGATGTCAATCGGTTCAGCCATCGCGCCAACTCTACGACGGATCAGGAGGGGTTCTCCATGGCGACGGCGCGGCGGAAACGCTCTGTCACGGCGGGCGCGTAATCCGGGTGGGTCAGGATCCAGAACTGGTCGGCGCGGATCGCAGCGGCCACCTGCGCGGCCACCTCGGTGGGCGACAGACCGGTCTCCACGCCCTCGCGCAGCATCTGGTCCATGATCTGCCCCACCGGACTGGAGGTGGGCGCAGGCTGGTCGCCGAGGCGATCGGCCCACTGCATCTTCACCATCAGCTCGGTCTGCACGAAGCCGGGGCACAGCACTGAGACCCCGATCGGCGAAGCCGTGCCTTTCAACTCGAGGTAGAGCCCCTCGCTGAGGGCCACCACGCCGTGCTTGGTCACGTTGTACGCAGCGGCGCCCGGCATCGCCAGCAACCCCGCCATCGACGCGGTGTTGACGATGTGTCCTTCACCCTGCTCCTGCATGATCGGCAGGAACGCACGGACCCCGTGGATCACGCCGTACAGATTGATGCCCACCACCCAGTCCCACACGCTGATCGGTCCGGTCCAGGGGTCGCCCGTGCCGACCACACCCGCGTTGTTGCACAACACGTGTGCGGCGCCGTAGTGATCGAGCGCCTTCTGGGCCAAGGCCTGTACGGATTCCTCCAGCACCGTGTCGCACACCACCGGCAGCACGTCGCCACCGCCTTCGCTCAGCTGCGTCTCCACGTGGCGCAGGCGGACCTCGTCGATGTCGGCCAACACCACGCGCATGCCCTCGGCCACGAAGCGCTCCGAGAGCGCCTTGCCGATACCACTGCCGGCCCCCGTCACGACCGCGACCTTGCCCGCGAGATTCTCCATCTGATGCCCCTTCCATCCCCGTCGAAACGGCACTGCGCGCCCGTCCGAACACGTCACCATAGGTGTCGCTGCCCTACGGTTCCCCAGATGGACCCACTCACCGCCCGCAAGACCTGGCGCAGCATGGAAGCCGTGCACGGGATGATCTACTTCACACCCGACGCCCTGCCGGCGTATGCGGCGGTCGGCATCAACCGACCCCGGGCCGGATACTTCGCGTCGCGTGTTGCCGCAATGGGCGCCGTGCCGGCCGAGGTCGTGATCGCCACGTTCTACAACTTCCACCCTGCCCTGGTGCACCGCAGCATGGAAAACGTGTGGACCCTCACTTCGCCGACGGCGATGCTGACGGCGCGCCTCAACGCGGTGGACTCCTCGCTGCGGCGCGCGTTCGGTGACGAGGTGCTGGGGTCCGTCGAGTTGGCCGAAGCTGCGGGCCTCACCCAGCGCGCCGCGATGGTGGCATGCGAGCACCCCGAAGGTCGCCCGCTGTTCGCCGCCCACGCCTCGCTGCCATGGCCGGAGGCACCGCACCTCGCGCTGTGGCACGGCCAGACCCTGCTGCGCGAGTTCCGCGGCGACGGCCACATCGCCGCGCTCACGCTGGAGGGTCTCACCGGCTTGGAGGCGCTCATCACCCACGCCGCATCGGGCGATGTTCCCGCCGCGATCCTGCAGGCCACCCGCGCGTGGAACGACGACGAGTGGCAGGCCGGCATCGAGTCCCTCGCCGCCAAGGCCATCGTCAACCCGGACGGCACGTTCACCGATGCCGGCCGTGTGCAGCGCCAGGCGATCGAGGACGCCACCGACCGCGCCGCGATGGCCCCGTACGTGGCGCTCGGCGACGACGCCGCGCTCACCCTGCGCGGCACCGGCAAGCAGCTCACCCGCCTCGTCGTCGACGCCGGCCTGCTCACCCCCGACCCCAGCCGCTTCCTCGACCCACCCACCTGAGCCCGCCCGCCCCCGCCGCCGCCCCACCCGGGTTCCGCGCAGGTGTTTGCCCTCTATAGAGCACTTTCGACTGCAAACAATTGCAAGCACCCAGGAGCCCGGTGAGTGCTCGCGATTGTTTGCAGTGAAAAAGGCCCTATACAGGGCAAACACCTTCGCAGAACCTGGGGTGGGGGTGATCGGGTATGGACCGTTAGCTTGCTGGGTGATGGCGTACCGATACCTGTGGACTCCGTTGCAGTTGGGGCCGGTCACGGTGCGCAACCGCATCGTGTTCAGCGCGCACCTCACCAACTACGCACGCGACGGCAAGGCCACCGAGCAGCACGCCGCGTACTACGCCTCGCGCGCGGCCGGCGGCACGGGGTTGATCATCACCGAGGAGCACTCCACTCATCCCACGGACTGGCCGTACGAGAAGCTCATCCACGGGTTCCATCGTGATGTGATCCCCGGTTACCGCACGATCACCGACGCGGTGCACCGCCACCGCGTGCCGATCTTCGCGCAGATCAACCACAACGGCGGCCAGGCGAGCAGCATGTTCAGCCGGCTGCCGGTGTGGGCGCCATCACCGGTGGCCGACCCGCTGTTCCGTGAGGTGCCCAAGGCCGTCACCCAGGCCGAGATCGACGAGATCATCGCCGGCTACGCACTCGTCGCCGAGCACTGCGCGGAGGGTGGGTTCGACGGTATCGAACTGCAGTGCAGCCACTCGTCGATCGTGCGCGGCTTCCTCTCCCCCGCCACCAACAAGCGCACCGACCACTACGGCGGCACGCTCGCCAACCGGGCGCGGCTGCTCACCGAGATCGTCGATGCGGTGCGCCGGGTGATCGGCAACCGGCTCGCCCTGGGAGTACGCATCTGCGGCGACGAGCTGATCGAGGGCGGCACCACCATCGACGATGCGGTCGAAATCGCCAAGATCGTGGAAGCCACCGGACAGGTCGACTACATCAACACCTCGATCGGTGTGGCCACGGCCAGCTTGTTCATGATCGAGGCGAGCATGCACATCCCGCCCGGCTACGCGATGTTCATCCCCAGCGCGATCCGCAAGGCAGTGGATCTGCCTGTCGTTGGGGTGGGCCGGTTCAAGGATCCTCTGCAGGCCGAGCGGGCGTTGGCCGAGGGGCACTGCGACCTCGTCGGTGTCGTGCGTGGCCAGATCGCCGACGCCGACTTCGCCGCCAAGGCCCGCGCCGGCGCCACCGATGAAACCCGCCTGTGCCTCAGCTGCAACCAGGAGTGCGTGGGCCGGATGGGCCTGAACCGCTGGCTGGGCTGCATCGAGAACCCGCGCACCGGGCGCGAGGCCGAATACCTGGCCCGCGCGACGAACATCGTCCGCAAACCGAAGAACGTGATGGTGGTGGGCGCCGGTCCGGCCGGCCTCCAGGCGGCCATCTCCGCAGCGCGCAACGGCCACCGCGTCACCGTGTACGAGAAGCAGGATGTCGCCGGCGGGCAGGTCCGTCTGGCCGCAAGCGTGCCCAACCGGGCCGAGTTCGGCGACATGATCCGCAACCAGCTCATCGAGTGCCGGCGTCTGGGCGTCACCATCGAGTACCGCGTCGGCGTGTGGCCAGGCTTTGTCGACGAGCATCGGCCCGATCACGTCATCGTCGCCACCGGCGCGGAGGCCAACCGCCCGTGGTGGGTGCCGGGCGACGCCAGCAACGTCTGCGACGTGCGCGACGTGCTGGAGGGCACAGCGGAACCGTTCGGTGAAGCGGTGGTCATCGACGAGATCGGCTTCCACCACGCCACATCCGTTGGCGAGCTGCTCGCCGACCGTGGCTGCAACGTGGAGATCATCACCAACGGCATGGTGGTGGGCCAGGACCTGGGCATCACGCTCGACATGGAGAACTGGTGGATCCGGGCAAGCGCGAAGGGCATCGTGCAGACCACCGACCTCGTGCCGATGGGTATCGACGGCGGCACCCTCACGCTGCTGCACCACCCCACAGGCACGAACGTGACACGCCGGCCCGACTGGGTGGTGCTGGCAATCCCGGCCAACCCGGTGGAGTGGCTGTACAACGATCTGAAGGCTGCCGGCGTCAGCGTGCAGCGGGTCGGCGACTGCCTGGCACCGCGCCGCGCCCACGCCGCCGTCGTTGACGGCGAGCGCGCCGGCGCCGCGGTCTGATCGTCAGATCGACTCCAGCACCGAATGACCGGTCAGGCGGTGTCGGCGTGCGGGTCGGGCCGCGGATCGATCAGGTCGTCGTGGCGATTCCACGGCAGGCCCGACAGGTATATCGTCGCCGCCGGATGCGGATCCATCGGCCGCTCCATGCCCGCCGGTGGCGTGGGCGCGATGCGCGAATCACCTCGGGCCTGGCAGCCCGGGCACCAGTAGAGCAACCGGTTCATCTCGCCGACGCGCTTGACCTGCACGGTGTCACCGCAGCGCGTGCAGCGTTGGCCGTTCCGGCCGTAGACGGCAAGGCCGCCGCTGACGCCGGGCACGGTGACCCGCCGGCTGTCGGTGAGGTTGGCGCGCAGCAGGCGGGCCGATTCGTGCACGACAGCGCGGGCGTCGTCCTCGCTCAGCGAGCCCACGGCTGCGAAGGGACTGAGGCCGATGGCCCACAGCACCTCGGCGCGGTAGACGTTGCCGACGCCGCAGGCGACGTGCTGATCGAGCAGCACTTCGGAGATGGGCGTGACCGGGTCGTGGTAATCGAGGACACGCGCGACGCACTCCCCGAGATCGGCATTGGTCTGGCACAGATCCGGGCCGAGACGACCGAAGCCGGGGTGGCGATGACGATCGAACTGGCGGTAGGTGTCCACCACCGGCGCGTTGAAGCAGACCGCAACCCAGCCTTCGACCTCGATGGCCACCCGCATCTGATCGGTGCGCTTGCGCCAGCGTTCATCGAGCCGGTACAGGTGCCATGACCCCGTCATGCGCATGTGCGTGTGCAGAATCAGCCCGTCGTCCCAGGTGATCTCGAGGTGCTTGCCGTGGCTGTTCACACTCTCGATCGTGCGGCCCACGACGGGCGCCGGGCCCAGCAGCCTCGGCGCGGTGAAGCTCAGCATCGGTCGTCCGACCAATGCGGTTCGGAGCGCAATCGCAGTGCGGTGGATCGTGTCCCCCTCTGGCACGAACACCAGTGTACGTTCATTGGCGCACCCACCCGCGCCATACCCCACCGACGGCGCACGGTGCAAGCCCAGTAGGGTGCAAACCGTGAACGGCGAACACGACGGCGAACACGACGGAGGGGAAGATCCGGCGGTTGACGACGAGCTCGAGTCCGACGAGGAACTCGAGCCGATCGACACGACCAACCCCGATGTGATCGGCACGGCGCGTCGCCGCTACGGCAGTCTCGGTGCGGGCTTGGGCGCAGCGATGTTCGCGATCGACCAGGCTCTGACGGGTAAGCAGAAGCCCGAAACCGTGCAGGTGCAGGAGGCAGCCGGCCAGCCGCGCAACCTGGACGACGACGGCATCGTCGTGCCGATCGACGACGTGACGTCGGTGCAGGCGCCGGCGCTGGAGCGGCGCGCACCGCTCGGACTCAACAAGAAGCCCCGCCGCCGGTAGGCAGTGCCCAGGCGCTGGGCGTTACGGCAGTTCGCCGACGTGGGCCAGCGCGAACCGGATCAGACGGTCATGGCCGCCGGTCATCTGCTGGCGGACCCGGTCGCTCACCGCTTCCTCGGGCGTGAACCAGGCCAGATCGAGGGCTTCCTGCGTCGGGCTGCAGTCACCTTCCACCGGCACCACGTAGGCCAGGCTCACGGCGTGATGGCGGGGGTCGTGGAACCCGCTCTGGTCGGGGTCGGGGAAGTACTCCACCACGGTGAACGGTGCCGGGTTCGTGGGCACCTTGGGCAGCGCAACGGGTCCGAGGTCCTTCTCCAGGTGGCGGATCAGCGCGTCGCGGATGCGCTCGCCGAACAGCACACGGCCGCTGACCACCATTCGGCTGATGTTGCCATCCGCGGCGACGCGCAGCAGCAACCCCACGTGCGTCACTCGCCCCAGCGAGTTGACTCGCACGGGCACGGCATCCACGTAGACGAGGGGGACGTTGGCGCGGATGTTCTCCAGCTGATCCGGGCTCAGCCAGCCGGTCCTGGTGTCGAGTTTGTCGCTCACGAAAGTGCTCCT
The DNA here is from genome assembly GCA_043745825.1 of Actinomycetota bacterium. Taxonomy (GTDB): domain Bacteria; phylum Actinomycetota; class Acidimicrobiia; order Acidimicrobiales; family Ilumatobacteraceae; genus WLMZ01. The sequence goes on from JAYTSB010000367.1 coordinate 7,103, forward strand.
TGGGGGGACACGACATGTTTCCAGATGCGGCGGCCCCGTTCGCGTTTCACAGCGGGCCCACCTGGTTTACGCTGGCCGCATGCGTCGACTGACCGCAATCGTGCTGACGCTGGGCGTGCTCGCCCTCGGTGCGTGCTCCACCGCCGATGCCACCGCTGACACCAGTCCCGCCAACGACGGCACGACGCCGACGACGACCACACCCGCGCCGACCACCACCCCGGTCACTTCCGTCGTCTCGCTCACGCCATCCATCATCACGCCCTTCCGGCCCACCCAAGCGGTCGACCCCGGGATGGTGCTGTCCGGTCACGAGGTCGTCACCTCCGCCGAGGTGGGCGGCGCCATGGACGCAGCAGCCAACGGCTGACCCGCTGACCGCGCACCGAAGTGTGACCGTCAGAACGCCGCACGGGCGGGCCCATACTCACGGTTGTCGAACGCCACGCCCGAGCGGTTGTGCCGCCACCACCGGATGGCCTGGATCGCCGTTACCCTCTTGCGCGTGAAGCCGACCTGGGTCACCGACGCAACCGTGATGGTGGTGGCCGGCAAGGGTGGCGTCGGCTCCACGACGGTGGGTGCGGCCATTGCGCTCCTGGCTGCGCGCGGCGGTGCCGACGTACTCCTGATCTCGGTCGACGGGCGCGAGGGTGTCGGCTCCCTGCTCGGTGGGCCCCCGTTGGACAGCACTGACCGGGTGCTGCGCACCGTCGGGAAGGGTCGAGTGCGCGGGCGCACCATTCCCCCACAGCAGGCGTTCAGTGACTACCTGGAGTTGAAGGGCATCGGTGGCGTGCTGCGCAAGGCAGCGACAGCGGCCTCGCTGGACTCGATCGCGGCGGCCACGCCGGGTCTGGAACACCTGCTGGTGTTGGGCAAGATCAAAGAGCTCGAACGCGAGCACGCCGCTGATCTCATCGTGGTGGACGCGCCGCCGGCCGGCCACGCGGCCTCGTTCCTGCACAGTGCCGCAGCCTTGCAGAAGGTGGTGGCCAGCGGTCCGGTGCGCGTGCAGGCCGACGAGGTGGCGGAGATGCTGTCCGACGGCAAACGGTGTCAGGGAGTGCTGGTGACGCTGCCGGAAGAGACACCCGTCAACGAGACAGTCGAGCTCGCCTACGACCTGGAGGAGACACTGGGTGTGGTGCTCGGCCCGTTGGTGATCAACGGCTGCTGGCCGGAGCGCCCGGGCATGGACCTCAGCGTCGCCGCAGCAGCCAAAGCTCAGGGCGTCAAGCTGTCGACCGCGGCCAAGGCGGCGCTGCAGGCGTCGGCGGAGTTCGGGCGGCTGCGCATGCAGGGCCAGCAACGTCAACTCGCACGGCTCGACGAACTGCTGCCGCTGCCCCGGGTGGTCCTACCCCGTTTGCCCACCGCGCACATCGGCCAGGCCGAGCTGGAGCTGTTGGCCGATGCACTCGCCACTCCGCTGGTGGCGCGACGATGAACACCGCAGCCCCCGGCCCAACAAGCGCACAGCTCGGTTCGGTCCTCGATGCCGCCACGCTGCTCGTCACATGCGGCCCCGGTGGTGTGGGCAAGACCACCAGCGCCGCGGCACTCGGCATCGCTGCCGCGCAGGCCGGCCGGCGCGTCGTGGTGGTGACCGTGGATCCCGCCCGGCGCTTGGCGGATGCACTCGGCATCGATGTCGATGCCAAGATGTTCGAGCCGCACGAGGTCACCGGAGTCGGCGCGAACGGTGGCGTGCTGTGGGCGCTGATGCTGGACGCAGAAACCACGTTCGACCGGTTGATCATCGAACGCGCCGGCGATCAGGCCAAGGCCGACAAGATCCTCGCCAACCCGGTGTACCGCAGCATCGCCGGGTCACTGGCCGGTGCACAGGACTACATGGCGATCGAGCGGCTGCACCAGTTGCACAGCAGCGGTGACTACGACCTCGTCATCATCGACACGCCACCGTCGCGCGACGCCATTGATCTGCTGGAGGCCCCGGACCGATTGGTGCGCTTTCTCGGCCACCCGATCTACCGCGCCCTGACGCTGCCGTCACGCTCGTTCGCGAAGGTCACCAATGCCGGCACCAACGCGTTCTTGTGGATCGTGCGGCGCCTCGCTGGGCCCCGCCTCGTGGAGGACACGATCGACTTCTTCCGCTCGCTCTCGGGCATGGAGCAGGGCCTGCGTGCTCGCGCGGCCGAGGCGTCCGAGCTACTGCGCTCCGACACAACCTCGTTCGTGCTCGTGTCGAGCCCGCGTGCGGAGGCGATCTCGGAATCCATCCACCTGGCCGAGGCGATCCTCGACGGCGGCTTCCGGCTCGACAGTGTGGTCATCAACCTCGTGCACCCGCTGCCGCCGACCCTCGACGAATGTGCCGAGCTCGCCGATCTGGCCGATGGTCCGCTGGCCGAGCATGTTGCGTACCACCGCGAGCTGCTCGCCCTGGCCGAATCCGAGCGTGAGGAGATGTCCGGGCTGATCAACGTCGTCAGCGGCGTGGAGATCACCGAGGTGCCGCTGCTGGAGGTGGATGTCCACGACATCGACGGTCTCACCCGCCTCGCCGGCCTCCTCGTGGGTTGAGAGGCCGGCAATCCGTCAGAGGGTGCCGGCGGCGGCCGCCGGATTGCGCGCCTTGGTGAACCGCATCGCCCCGTCGTCGAGCGGCGTCTCACGGAACAGCTTCTTGTCGAGCTTGTAGCTCTGCGTGTTGATCCACGGCTCGCGGTTGCCCTGCTTGGGGAGCTGGTGCATCATCCGCTGCATGTAGCCGGCCGAGAACCCGTCGATCCACGGTCGCTGTGGCATCGACTTCTCGAATTCGCGCAAGCGAGGTGTGCACTGCACGGTGCCGGTCCGGTCCATGTGGTTGAGCAGACGGCACACGTACTCGCACGTGAGGTCGGCGCGCAACGTCCACGATGCGTTGATGTACCCGAACGACGACGCCAGATTGGGCACGTCGCTGTAGGCGAAGCCCTTGTACGTCCACGTCTCCGCGAAGTTCACCGGCTCGCCGTCGACCACGAACTGCATCTCGCCGAGCGTCACCATCTGCAGGCCAGTGGCGGTGATGATGATGTCGGCCTCCAGCGTGGCGCCGGACGCCAGTTCGACGCCGGTCTCGGTGAACGTGACGATCTCGTCGGTGACGACCTCGGCCTTGCCGCTCTTGATCGCGTTGAACAGGTCGCTGTTCGGGACGAGGCACAGCCGCTGATCCCACGGGTTGTACGACGGCGTGAAGTGCGTGTCGACGTCGTAGTCCGGCCCCAGCTCCTTGCGCACCATCTCCACCAGCTTGGCCTTGACCTCGGCCGGCTTGGTGCGGGTGCGCTCGTAGATCATGTGCTGCATCGTGGTGTTTCTCCACCGCGTGAGGCGATAGGCCAGCGCGTCCGGCAGCACCTTGCGCATCGCATTCGCGACCCGGTCCGTGTCCGGGCGCGACACCACATAGGTGGGCGACCGCTGCAGCATCGTGATGTGTGCCGCCGTGTCGGCCATCGCCGGCACGAGCGTCATCGCCGTCGCGCCGGACCCGATGACCACCACGCGCTTGCCCTGGTAGTCGAGATCCTCGGGCCAGGCCTGCGGGTGCACGATCTGGCCGCGGAAGCGGTCGCGGCCGGCGAACTCCGGCGTGTACCCGCCGCGGTAGCTGTAATAACCGGAGCACATGAACAAAAAGTTGCAGGTGAACGTGACGACCTCACCGGTGGCCCGGCGGACGGCCTCCACCGTCCAGGTCGACGTGTCGCTGCACCACTCGGCCCGGCTCACGAGGTGACCGAAGCGGATGTGCCGGTCGATGCCGAACTCGGTGGTCGTCTCGCGCACGTACTGCAGGATGGACGGACCGTCGGCGATGGCCTTCGCCGCAGTCCACGGCTTGAAGCTGTAGCCGAGGGTGTGCATGTCGCTGTCCGAGCGCACGCCCGGGTAACGGAACAGGTCCCACGTGCCACCGAGATCGTCGCGTCCTTCGAGGATCACGTAGCTCCGGTTCGGGCACATGGTCTGCAGGTGGTAGCCCGCGCCGATGCCGGAGATGCCCGCCCCGACCACCAAGACATCGACGTGCTCCGCTTCAACCGCTGCAACCATGGCGACTCCCAGATCGGCCGGACCGTGCCGACTCGTGAACGTGGCGACACTACCGTCCGACCCGGCGATGCTCGATGGCGGAAACAGAACCTGCTCCACACGTCACAGGTCGAAGTCTCCGGGCAGTGATCCGCCGATCCGGCGTCTCAGGTTGAGCTACGGTTCGTCGGGTGACCGAGGTCTTTACGTCGGCGGGCGGCGACCGGCTCCCTGCAGAGCGAGCCCGCCTGCGCGCCCCGCTGGACTCCTTACTGGACCCGCACGTGCTCGCCCGAGCCGTGCGCGACGACCGTGGCGAGATCGTGGACTTCGAGTACGTCGACGCCAACGACGCCGCATGCGCCTACAACAGCCGCACCCTCAGCGAGCTCGTCGGCCTCCGGTTCAGGACACTGTGGGCGAGCGAGGCCGGGCTGGACCTCTTTCGGCACTACGTTCGCACGCTCGAAACCGGCATTCCGCTGGTCCTCGACGACTACGTCTATCCCGATGCGGCCGGTGGAGCCACTCGCGTCTATGACATCCGCGCAGTCAAGCTCGGCAACGAGTTGAGCTACACGTTCCGCGATGTGACCGACGCGTGGGAGGTGCGCCGAGCGCTCGAAGACGCCATCGATGTCCGGCGCCGGATCGGCGAGATCGCCATGGTCAGCGGGTCGGAGTTGGATCTCCGCACGGGCAAGCACACGTGGCTGCCCGAGTCGTTGACGATCCTCGATCTCGACGAGCTGCCCGGACCCGAGATAGGGCTGCACCACTTCATCGCACCCGAGTCGCTGGAGATTCTGCGGACGAAGGTGGAGGAAGGCATCGCCAACGACTCGACGTGGAGTGTCGAGGTCCCTGCGGTCACCGCCAAAGGGCGCGAGATCTGGCTCCGGGTCACCGGCTCGGCCGACACCGAGGACGGCCGAGCCACCATCCTGCGCGGCGCGTTCCAGGACGTCACCGAGCGCAAGCGCGCCGAGGCCGAACGCCTCTCGCTCGAGAACCAACTCAGGCAGGCCGCCAAGATGGAGTCCGTCGGCCGACTGGCCGGCGGCGTCGCCCACGACTTCAACAACATGCTGAGCGTCATCCTCGGTCGCGCCGAGCTGGCCCTCAGCCGGCTCGATCCCGCTGATCCCGTGCACGCCGATCTGGCCGAGATCCACCGTGCCGCGCAACGTTCCGCCGACCTCACCCAGCAGCTGCTCGCATTCGCCCGCCAGCAGACCGTGGAGCCGAAGCTGATGGACCTCAACCGGGTGGTGGCCGGCATGCTCGGCATGCTGCACCGGCTGATCGGCGAGGACGTGCCCGTGGTGTGGCATCCCGCCGGCGAGGTCTGGCCGATTCGAATCGATCCGTCACAGATCGATCAGGTGGTCACCAACCTGTGCCTCAACGGACGCGACGCGATCATCGAATCCGGCCGGAGCAACGGCGTGGTCGAGATCACCACGTCGAACATGGTCATCGACGAGGCGTTCTGCATCCACCATCGCGAGGCGCGACCGGGTGAGTTCGTGCGGCTGTGCGTGGGCGACAACGGCGACGGCATGACGCCCCACATCGCCGCGCAGATCTTCGAGCCGTTCTTCACCACCAAGGACATTGGCTCCGGCACGGGTCTCGGTCTGGCCACCGTGCACGGCGCGGTCGCCCAGAACGACGGCTTCATCGTGGTGTCCAGCCAAACGGGAGTCGGCACCATGGTCCAGGTGCATCTTCCGCGCCAGATCACCGACTCGGAGACGGATCCTGCAACGACGCTGTCCGTCTCCAAGCTGCGCCGCGGTAGGGAGACGGTGCTCGTGGTGGAGGACGAACCCTCGTTGCTGCGCCTCATCGCCCGCGTGCTCGTGGCTCATGACTACGAGGTGCTGTCCGCAGGCGGGGTTGCCGAGGCGATCGAGCTGGCCGCCAGCCACGCGGACGAGATCGCCCTGGTCCTCACTGACGTGGTCATGCCGAACGTGAACGGACGCGAGCTGGTGGAGACGCTGACCTCGTTGGGCCTGCACGCCAAGCACCTGTTCATGTCCGGCTACCCGGCCGATGTGATCGCCCGCCGAGGCATCCTCGAAGCCGGCGTGGCATTCATCCAGAAGCCGTTCAGCATGGACGATCTCCTCGCCAAGATCGGCGAGGTCCTCGACCACACTGACGGGTGAGTCTTTTCCGGAGCCGCCCGTACGGTGGGGTCATGAATGCTGCGTCTGCCGTGCCCCTGTCCGTGCTGGATCTGGCGGTGCTGGTCGAAGGCGCGTCCAGCGGCGAGGCCCTGGAGGCCACCACGGCGCTTGCGGTGCGGGCCGACGAACTGGGCTTCACCCGGTTCTGGGTGGCCGAGCACCACAACATGCCGTCCGTCGCATGCACTGCGCCGCCCGTGCTCATTGCCCACCTCGCTGCGCTGACATCGCAGATCCGGGTCGGCTCCGGCGGCGTAATGCTGCCCAACCACGCCCCACTCGTGGTTGCCGAGCAGTTCGCGATGCTGGAGGCGATGCACCCGAACCGCATCGACGTCGGCATCGGTCGGGCGCCGGGCACCGACATGTCCACCGCCGCAGCGTTGCGGCGCTCGCCCGACGGTCTCAGCGCGGAGGACTTCCCCCAGCACCTCATCGATCTGATGGGCCTGCTCGGCGACCCACGCACCGAGCCGGGGATGTGGAACCAGTTCCGGGCCACGCCGGTGGCTGTCTCGGCGCCACAGGTGTTCTTGCTCGGCTCCAGCGGTTACAGCGCGCAGCTCGCCGGCCACCTCGGCCTGGCCTTCGGATTCGCCCACCACTTCGACATGGGCGGCACGCTGCAGGCCGCCGAGCTGTACCACGAGACGTTCCAGCCGTCTGCCGCGCTGGATGCGCCGTACATGGTCGTCACGGCGAACGTGTTGGCTGCCGACACGGCCGAGGAAGCGCACTGGCACGCAGGCCCCGGCCGCATCACCGCGCTCGGGCGCCGCACCGGGCGGTTCACGCCGCTGCCCTCGCCAGCCGCAGCGGCCGCGCACCCCGACATCGAGCAGGCCAACCGCATGCCGAGCAACCGCATCGTCGGCGACATCGCCACCGTGGTCGACCAGCTCGACGACCTCGCCGTGCGCACCGGTGCCAGCGAGCTGATGGTCACCTCCGTGGCGTACGACACCAGCGCGCGCCTGCGCAGCCTGGAACTGTTGGCCGCCAACTGGGGCCCTGCCGTCGCGGCGTGACCCGGCTCTGACCTACACGCCAGACCCTTCCTACCCGATGCCAGGGGCCACCCTTTCGCCCACCGGCACGTTTTGAGGAGGTGATCAGGTGCCTACTCGCGAGTAGACTACCCAGCGGTAGACAATTCTGTCTGGACGTCGACGAGGTCGATGCGAGTGTCGTGAGCCGCCAGCTCCACCAGGCTGTCGGAGTAGCCGGACCGGGACATCAGAATGATCCTCGGATCCTTGGCAACCTTGAAGCCGGCGTCGCGAAGGGCGGGGATCTTGTATGTGTCGAGGTCGGTGACGATCGACGGGGTCAGCTGCTTGTTCGTCCATTTGCACACGACGACTGCAGTGACCCTGTTCCTGAGCAATCCGACAGCGTCTATCTCCTCTGTGCTGCGGGTCTTGTCGCGGCGGTGGATGTTCGCTGCGTTCCCCCACCAGCGCCCCCAGTTGATTGCAGTGGTTGCGCGGTTGGTGCGCAGCCAGGCATGCGCCCACTGCTCGAACACAGGAGCGCAGTGATCAGCGATGTCCGGGGCGACCAACGCATCGAACAGGCCGCCGGCATCCAACCCTCCTTCAAGGTCCCCCTGGTGCACGAAAACGAACCGGAACCAGAAGCGGAGGAATGGGTCGTCGAGTTGCCAGCGACCGTCTCGCGAATCCGGTCCTGCCCCAGCCGGCACAGTGCGGGAGACCAGGCGGAGCCCTGTGAGGACGGAGAGGTACTTGCTGACCCTCCTCGAGTCGAGTCCTGCATGTTGGGCGATCTCGTTCACTTCCTGGGGACCTGCGGCGAGCCGCTCGAGGATCGCCAGATAGACGCGTGGCTCGTGGAGTTCTTGCTCGATGAGCACACGGCCCTCGTTCCACAACGGGGCGAAGCGGTCGAGAACGTTGAAGCAGACGGCGTCGCGGAGCGAACCGCTCCCGAGTCGGGCCAGGTACATCGGCATCCCCCCGCTGACGCAATAGCGCTCGAAACGCTCGATCGGATTGGTGAAAGCTGTGAGCATCCCGGCCGACTCGGTGTAGCTCAGCGGCCGCACCTCCAGGCGTTCAAGCCGTCCGTGCAAGGGATTGTGCTCCCCGAACATCGCCTCCATCTGGCTGACTTGCGATCCGCACACGACAAGTTTGAGGAGCGACCCGTCGCGTTCGTTCTCCATCGCTGCTTGAAAGGCCGAGCACGACTCGGCTACTTCCGTGGCGGAACTGCCCAGCAGGTACGGAAACTCGTCAATGACGACGAGCAGTTCCGTCCCAGCGGCAGCCCGGTACAGCACTGTGATGAGGTCACCAACACCGGATAGGGCCGGGCGGACACCGAGGACGGGCTCGAGCGCTTCGGAGAAGCGCGCCAGCTGGGTTGCGAGGGGGAGCTGCTCGGCGACGAGCACGATGGCTGGCTTGTGGTGGGCGAACCTCCGAAACAGCCACGACTTGCCGATTCGGCGACGGCCGAGGATCGCCAACGGCTGGCGGGTGGGCGTCTCCCACCATGAGTCCATGCGCGCCAGCTCGGCTGTCCTGTTGACGAACTCGTCGAGACTGGCCCACTCAAAGGATTCGATTTGCACCCTGTTTATTCTACCTCAAAGTAGGCTACCTGCACGTAGGTTATCATTCAGGCAGGTAGC
>JAYTSB010000368.1:0-9705 GCA_043745825.1 Actinomycetota bacterium
GTGTCAGGAATGCTGATCCGCCACCCCGTTGCGACAGAATCTGACGAGGTTTCAGGACGGAGGATGAAGATGACGAAGGGAATCCTCGGTTGGGGCACCCACCTGCCGTACGGCCGACTCGATCGCTCCACGATCTCCGCCGTGGCCGGCACCGGTGGTGGTCGGGGAACGCGCTCCGTCGCGTCGTTCGACGAGGATGCCAACACCATGGGTGTGGAGGCTGCCCGCAGCGCGCTGGTCAGCAGCGCCATCTCGCTGTCCACGATCTGGTTCAGCACGGTCTCGATCCCGTATCTCGACCGGACCAATGCCACCACCCTGCACGCCGCGCTGCGCCTCGGCACCGGGGTCGGTGCGTACGATGCGCTCGGTTCGGTGAAGTCAGCGATCGGCGCGCTTCGCGCCGGGCTGTCGGGCGACGGTGCGGCACTGGTCGTGTCGAGCGATCTACGCGGCGGACTACCCGGTTCTGGTGACGAAGCCAACGGCGGCGACGCAGCGGCGGCACTCGTGGTGGGCAGTGATGCCGACGGCGCAGTGCTGGCCGAGCTCATCGGTCACGGCGTGGCCACCGAGGAGTTCCTCGATCGCTGGCGCACGCCCGGCGACAACCGTTCCAAGCTGTGGGAGGAGCGCTTCGGCGAAACCCGGTACGCGGCGCTCGCCCCGATTGCGTGGAAAGGAGCGCTCGACGCTGCCGGCATCGACGCACTCGCCGTCGATCACCTTGTCGTTGCCGGCACACACGATCGCGCCAACGCCAGCGTCGGCCGGTCGCTCGGGGCTCGTTCTACGGCGTTGGTGGACTCCCTTGCGGCCACGGTGGGCAACGTGGGAGCCGCCCAACCGGCACTGCTCCTGGCCAGCGCGCTGGAGCAGGCCGCCCCGGGCGCGGTCATCGCCCTCGTGGCGCTCGCCGACGGTGTGGAGGTCTTCGTGTTCCGCGCCACTGATGCGCTGGCGGCTTACACCCCGCACCGTTCGGTGGCCGACCAGGTGGCCTCCGGTGGGACCATCACCTATGGCAAGTACCTCGGCTGGCGCGGCCACCTCACCGTGGAGCCACCACGACGGCCGGAGCCGGCCCGCCCCTCGGCCACTGCCGCCGGCCGCTCACGCGACTGGAAGTTCGGCTTCGTCGGGTCCGTGAACGCCGAAGGGGAGATCCACATGCCACCCGCGCAACTGGACACCGAGCGGCGGGCGATGGCGGACGCGCTCGGCACCATTGCGACGTACACGATCGACAAGCTGTCCTACTCGCTGAACCCTCCCGTGGTGTTCGCCGTGGTGGACTTCGACGGCGGCGGGCGGCTGCCGATCGAGCTCACCGACGTGGACGTTGCCGAGGTGGAGATCGGTGGCCGCGTGGAAATGACGTTCAGAAGGCTGTTCACTTCCGACGGGGTGCACAACTACTTCTGGAAGGCCCGCCCGATACGGAGCGGGCTCAGCAATGGCGAGGAGGCGAACTGACATGGCATCGCATGGCATCAAGAACCGCGTCGCCATCGTCGGCATGGGCTGCACCCGGTTCACGGAGCACTGGGACAAGGGTCTCGATGACCTGTTGATCCAGGCCAGCGGTGCTGCGTTCCAGTCGGCCGGACTGACCAAGCAGGAGATCGACGCGTACTGGTTCGGAACCGCGCAGTCGGCGATGAGCGGCATCGCCCTTGCCCGTCCGCTGCAGCTGGAGGGCAAGCCTGTCACCCGTGTCGAGAACTACTGCGCCACCGGATCCGAAGCGTTGCGCCAGGCCTGTTACGCGGTGGCCAGCGGCGCCTACGACAGTGCGATGGCGATCGGTGCGGAGAAGGTCAAGGACAGCGGCATGCAGGGGTTGAATGCGTTCCCCGTGCCCAACGACGGCACGGCACGCACGCTCACCGCGGCAGCGATGTTCTCGATGGTGGCGCCTGCCTACGCGCAGAAATTCGGAGTCGATCGAGGCGAGCTGAAGCGGGTGCTGGCCCGCATCGCCTCCAAGAACCACGCCAACGGAGCCAAGAACCCGCTGGCCCAGTTCCGCAAAGAGATGAGCGTCGACCAGCTCTGCGCCATGCCTGCCGTTGCCGGAGATCTCTCCGTGTTCGACTGCGCAGGCGTCGCCGACGGCGCGGCCGCAGCCATCGTGGTGCGTGCCGAGGACGCTCACCGCTACACGGACAAGCCGCTCTACATCAAGGCCCTCAGCCTGGTGGCGGGCAACGGCGGTGGCCTGATGGACCCGTCATACGACTACACCACGTTCCCGGAGATCGTTGCCTGCGCGCAGGACGCGTATGCCCAGGCGGGCATCACCGATCCGCGCCACGAACTGGCGATGGCCGAGGTCCACGACTGCTTCACGCCCACCGAGCTCGTGCTGATGGAAGACCTCGGGTTCTGCGCGCGTGGTACTGCGTGGAAGGAGATCGAGGCGGGTTGCTTCGACCTCGACGGTGACCTCCCCGTGAACCCCGACGGCGGCCTGAAGAGCTTCGGCCACCCCACCGGCGCCAGCGGACTGCGGATGATGTACGAGGCGTGGCTGCAGTTGCGCGGCGAGGTTCCGGCGGAACGGCGGATCAGCACCTACGGCGAGCGCAACCTTGCCCTCACCCACAACCTCGGGGGCTACCCGGGCGAGATGGTCAGCTTCATCAGCATCCTCGGTACGGATCCGAGTTGAGCGGGCACGGCTGAGTGGACACCCCGCCGGCTCCGGCGCGCCTGGCCCATCAACCGGCGCTCGACGGTCTCCGCGCCGTTGCGGTGATCATGGTTTTGCTGTTCCACGGCAACGTGTCGTGGATGCGCGGGGGCTACTTCGGCGTCTCGGTGTTCTTCACGCTCTCCGGGTTCTTGATCACCTCGCTGCTCGTGCGCGAGTACGACACCCGGCAACGCATCGCGCCGCTTGCGTTCTACACACGGCGGGCCAAGCGCCTGCTGCCGGCGAGCACGTTGTGCCTCGCAGGCGTGTCGATCATGGCGACACGAGACGTCTGGCGCGGCGCCGATCACGTGCGCCGCGATGCGCTCGGCGCGCTGTTCCAGGTGGCCAACTGGGTGCAGCTCGGGGGTGGCGGCAGTTACACCGATCTGCAGAGCAAGAAGGTCGGTCTGCTCTCGCCGCTCGATCACTACTGGTCGCTCGCGATCGAGGAGCAGTTCTACTGGGTGTGGCCGTTGTGCTTCTGGGGCCTGGCCCGCCTCGGCCGCCGGCGAGGGTGGAGCCTGACCCGCATCGTGGGTGTCATCACGCTGTTGTTCGCAGCGGCCGCACCGATCATCGCCGCCGGTTGGGGCCGTGACGCGGCGTATTGGGCGACACCCGCCCGTGCCGCCGAGATCCTCATCGGGGCCCTGGTCGCAGTCGCGCTTCATGAGCGGCGCATCGCCCCGCGACGATGGATGGCGCCGTTCTTCCTTGTCGCCGTGGTCGTGATCGCCATCGTCCTGCCGGCCGCCGGAGGCCCCGCCTATCACGGCGCGTTCCCGTTGCTGGCAGTGGCGAGTGCCGGCCTCCTGCTCGGCCTGCAGCGCCCCGGGCCGGTACGCCGGGGGCTGTCCTGGCGCCCGCTCGTGGCGCTCGGCGCGATCAGCTACGGCGTGTACCTGTTCCACTTCCCGGTCTATGTGTTCATGTCGCCGAGCCGGATCGGGCAGGCGGGCTGGTCGTTGCTGGCGCTGCGCCTCGTCGTCACATTGGCGATTGCGATCGGGTCGTACTGGCTGGTCGAGCGACCCATCCGGCGGGCCGCATGGAACGGGTCGCGCACGCTGATGCACGCCGTCGTCGCAGTGGCCCTCGTGCTCGTCACGATCGTGTTCGTACCGGTACGCAATGCCACGTATTGGACCACCTCGGTGGCTGCTGTCGCCGCCGCCGAGATTCCCGCCGACGGAACGGTCGAAGCGCTCGTCGTCGCGCCGACCACGACTGCGCCGAACACTGCGCCGAACACCGTGGTCACCGACCCCGTGGTCACCGACCCCGTGGTCGCCGACCCGGCCGCCAACGCCGACAGGGGCTCGACCACGTCGGTTGCACGTGCTGTCCCGACCACCACCACGACCGCTCTCGCGGTACCGGTGATTCCCGCCCTGAACCGGCCCGTACGCATCATCGTCCTCGGCGACTCCACGGCGCAGGCCACGGGCGGGGGATTGGTGCAATGGGCAGCCCTGCACCCCGAACTCGCCAAGGTCTCGTTGCTCGCTGCGCCGGGCTGCGGCTTCGTGCGCGGTGGCGTGGTGCCCACCGACGGCGCAGAACCGTTCACCGCCAACTGCGACCGGGCGCTCGACCACGACCTGCCCATTGCCCTGCAGACGTTGCACCCCGACGTCGTGATGTTGATGACCACCATCCGCGACATCGAGCCGCGCCTGTTCGACGATGCGGAGGGACCCATCACGCCCGAGGACGATCGCTTCCTGACCCGGGCGCGCGCGAGCTACGAGGCCATCACCAACCTCGTGCTCAAGTCCTCGCCCACCGCACACGTTGCGTGGATCCGTCCACCGGCTATCGACCAGTACTGGCTCGACCTGGACACGCCGTCGCGTGATCCAGGCGCCCATGCCGCGATCGAGCAACTGATGCGAGACATTGCCGCCGAGCACCCGGACCGGGTCACCGTGGTCGACCTGCGGAAGTGGCTGGAGGACGCGCAACTCGCCGACAACCATGACTACCGGCCCGATGGTGTGCACCTCGGTCAGCTCGGCGCTCTCGACGTCGCCCAGCGCTGGCTCGGTCCGGAGCTCATCATTGAGGCCACCCGCCCCCCCGCAGGGTGAGCACCGCTAACGTCGTCTTCATGGATCGCGGAGCAGGAGTCGCCGGGGACTGGGTCGACGAACTGTTCGCGGCGGCGTTCGCCGTGCAGGCCAACGCCCACGCTCCTTACTCGCACTACCGCGTCGGCGCCGCGGTGTTGACGCCCAGCGGGCGCATCTTTGCCGGTTGCAACGTGGAGAACGCCGCCTATCCGCAGGGCGCTTGCGCCGAGGCCGGTGCCATCGGCGCGATGGTGGCTGCCGGCGAGGGTGAGATCGTGGCGGTGCTCACGGTGTGCGACGGCGAGCAACTCGGCACGTGCTGCGGTGGCTGCCGGCAGCTCATCCGCGAGTTCGCCAAGGCGGACACCCCCATATTTGCGGCCGATGCCAACGGAGTCCGCGCCACGTTCACCCTCGATCAGCTGCTCCCGCACTCGTTCGGTCCCGAGCACCTGGGCTGATCTACGATCCAGGCGATGTCAGATCGTCTGCCGTACCTCTCCGCCAAGCTGCAGGGCCTGGGCACCACCATCTTCGGTGAGATGTCGGCGCTGGCCGTCGCCACCAACTCCGTCAACCTCGGCCAAGGCTTCCCCGATACCGATGGGCCGCGTGACGTACTGGATGCGGCGATCGCGGCCATCAACGGCGGCCAGAACCAGTATCCGCCACTGCAAGGTGTGCCGGCACTTCGCCATGCCATCGTCGCCCACCAGCAGCGCTTCTACGGTCAGAGCTTCGATGCCGACACCGAGGTGCTGGTCACTGGCGGCGCCAGTGAGGCGCTGGCAAGCACGATGATCGCGCTACTCGACACCGGTGACGAGGTCGTCACCTTCGAGCCCAGCTACGACATGTACGCGGCATGCGCGGCGATGTCGGGCGCCACCATCAAGCCGGTCACCCTGCGGCCCCCGCTGTACGAAGCCGACATCGACGAGGTCCGCCACGCGATCTCGTCGCGCACCAAGATGATCCTGCTGAACACGCCGCACAATCCCACCGGCAAGGTGTTCACCCGTGCGGAGATCCAGGCGATCGCGGACATCGCCATCGAGCACGATCTGATCGTGGTCACCGATGAGGTCTACGAGCACCTGATCTTCGACGGCCTGGGCCACATCCCGATGGCCGGCCTCGAGGGCATGCGCGAACGTACGGTCACCATCTCTTCCGGTGGCAAGACGTTCAACACCACCGGCTGGAAGGTGGGCTGGGTGGTGGGTCCGGCGCCGCTCGTGACGGCCGTCCGAACGGCCAAGCAGTACCTCACGTACGTCAACAGCGGTCCGTTCCAGCCGGCCATCGCCGTGGGTCTCGGCCTGCCCGATGTGTTCTTCGCCGAGATCGCGGCTGATCTGCAGGCCAAACGGGATCGCCTCTGCGCAGGCCTGGTGGAGACCGGGTTCGACGTGTTCCACCCCCAGGGCACATACTTCGTCACGGTCGACATCCGCCCTCTGCGTGCCGACGGCGACGGATATGCCTTCTGTCGCGAACTGCCGCACCGCTGTGGCGTCGTTGCCATCCCCAACGAAGTCTTCTACACCGATGCGCGACGTGGCCGGCACCTGGTGCGGTTCGCGTTCAGCAAGCGTTTCGAGGTGCTCGATGAGGCCGTCTCCCGGCTGAAGGCGCTTGTCGCGTGAGCGTTCGCATCGCCGCGGTCCAGCACGACATCGTATGGGGGGATCGCCGCGCCAACTTCGCGCGCCTCGCGCCGATGGTGCGCTCCGCAGCCGGTTCGGGCGCACAGATTGTGCTGCTCACCGAGACGTTCAGCACCGGCTTCGTGACGGACCGCCCCGTGGGCGAGCCGGAGGGCGGCGAGTCATCGCAGTTCATCGTCGAGCAGGCCAGCACACACGGGATCTGGGTCGGCGGCACGTGTCCGGAGATCCCGGACGACGCGTCGGCGGATGACCAGCGGCCGCACAACAGCTTCGTGCTCGCCGGTCCGGCGGGCGAGGTGCACCGCTACCGCAAGATCCACCCGTTCACCTACGGTGGAGAGGACCGGCACTTCCGCGGCGGGAACGAGTTGATCACGATCGAGATCGAAGGGCTTCGCGTCAGCCCGTTGGTCTGCTACGACCTGCGCTTTGCGGACGAGTTCTGGCAGCTGGCCAAGGCCACCGATGTCTACCTCGTTCCGGCCAACTGGCCCGAGGCGCGCCGCGTTCACTGGCAGGCGCTGCTGCAGGCGCGCGCGATCGAGAACCAGGCCTACGTCGTGGGCTGCAACCGGGTGGGCGAAGGCGGCGGGCTGGCTTACTGCGGCGACAGCCGGATCATCGATCCGCTCGGCGAGCTACTCGCCACGGCATCGCGCACGGAGTCGATCCTGCTCGCCGACGTCAGCGCCGATCACGTGGCCTCGACGCGCGAGCGCTTCCCGTTCCTGCGCGACCGACGCACGTTCTGATCCGGCGGCCTCAGGCACGGCCGTGAGCCAGCGCCTATGTTGTCGGCCGGGGACACGGCACACGGAGGCACCATGTCAGCAGAGAGCGAATCGAACTCGGCGCGCGCAACTGCCGTCACGATCTCGGCCACGTACGGGGCCGGTGGCAGTGTCATCGCCCCGCAACTGGCCGAGCGGCTGAACCTGCCGTTCTTCGACCGGCTGATCCACGGCACCGAGACGCAGGACGCGGCCACGATCGTGGAACGCCTCACCGATGCTGAGCGGGATCAGGCACCGGCCTCGGGCATCCTCGCCAGCCTCGCCAACCTCACGTCCGTGCTCGGCCTCCCGGTGTCGGGTGCCGAGGCGGACCCACGTCGTCAGCTGCGGCGCCAGGTGGAGACCAGCGTGCAGGCCGTCGTGGCTGGCGCTGGTGGCGTCATCCTCGGCCGCGGCGCAGCTGTTGTGCTGGCCGGGCATCCGTCGGTTCTCCACGTCCGCCTCACCGGGCCGGCGGACCGGTGCCTCGCCCAGGGCATGGCCATCGAAGGCGTGTCGGAGGCCGAGGCCCGTGTGCGCCAGGCGGACACGGACAAGGCCTGGTCGAAGTTCGTGATGCGCTTGTTCGACAAGGATCCGGCGAGCCCCGCCCTCTATCACCTGCTCGTCGACTCCACGGTGCTGCCCATGGGTGTCTGTGTGGACCTCATCGCCACCGCTGCCCAGACGTTCTGGGCCCGCTCCGATCCCAACTGACCGCTCAACCCCCACGCAGGCATCGGATGTCCGCCGGCGGCGGACATGACGTGACGGCGAGCGCCGCCCTCTCGATCACTGTCACACCCCAGCGCGATGCTGCCTTCATGAGCGAACACACCGTCGAACGTGATCCCGTGTTGCCCGAAGTGGGGGCCTGGTCTGCACATGGCAGTTGCGCCACCTCCGATCCCGAACTGTTCTTCCCCGAACCGGGCGCCGACACATCTGCGGCCCGGGCCATCTGCCGCGCCTGCCCGGTGCGGCGGATGTGCTTGGCCTACGCGATCGAGACCCGGCAGAAGTTCGGCATCTGGGGCGGCATGACCGAGAACCAGCGCCGCCGCCTCCGCCGCGACCGTGACGACCACCCAGCACGTCCCCAACCCGCGCGCCGCGCTGTCGACGCGTCGGATCCTGGCCCGGTGGAGGTCGCCGCGCCCACCCGACACCTGCAGCTCGTGCGCTGAGCGCACGGGCCGTGTGCACCGATGTCCCGAGAGAGAACAGTCCGCAGCTGAGCACGGGTTCCGCGTCAGTGATCGTGGGCTGCATCGAATGCGGCGAGCGCTGCATTCGCTGCGGCGGCTGCGGCTTGGGCCGCCTTCAGCTCGCGACGGCGCTCCAAGAGCGCTGCCTGGGCCTGCTCCAGTGCAGCCGTCGCTGCGGCGGCATCGGCGCTGGCGGTCTGGGCGCGCTGAGCGAAGCGGAGTCGTTCGGCTCGGGCCATCGCCCGCACCGCTGCAGCCGCCGGCTTCTCCGGTGCCTGTGCCTGGGCCCGGGACTGGGCCGGTGGCGGTGCCGTCGCAGACTCGGCTGTTGCTGTCGCGGTCGAGGCAGCCGGTGCCGGCCGGGAGGGCGGATCGGGGGCTCCGGGGAAGAACTCCCCTGACGAGACGATGGCTTCCGAGCCCACGACCCCGGCCACGAGCGGCGACGGGTCGGCCGTGGCGACGAGCTGGCGCAGGATCGCCGTGAGGTCGTCGCGCTGGGCCTCGCCATTGCCGCCGTCGGTCGTCAGCCCGCGCACCGCAGCAGCGGCCACGGTGTTCAGCGCATCGCGCAGCCCGGCTGTGGCGGCACGCAGGGCGGTGGCATCCCCGCCGATCGCTGCCGCCTGGGCGCGTTGTGCCGCAGCGATCGCATGGGCGAAGCGGGTGACGGTCTGCGGATCGGTGTGGGCCAGCCGGTTCAGCGCCCACTCGGCGAGGCGAGGTCGGCGCAAGGCAGCGATGGTGAGTGCATCATCGGCGCGGCCGTCGGCTTTCAGCCGGCGGACCAACTGGTTGCGGGCCGCGATGAACTCGCCCGGCGTGAGGCCGTAGAGGTCACGGGCCGCCTCCAGCATGTCAGCCGCCCGTGGCCGACGGGGCCGACGGGGCCGACGGGGCTGACGGGGCCGTTGGGTCGGCGAACAGATCTTTGGCGAGCATGCTGACGAGGATTCCGTAGTCGGTCTCCTGTTGACCGACTTCCACAAAGCCGAGGCGTTCGTGAAAGCGCAGGGACCCGTCGTTGCGTGGGCGCAGGTTGACCTCGCAGAGCAGCACCGGCGTGCCGGCTATGTGCGCCTCCACAGCGGCGTACAGGGCCGAGCCGATCCCGAGACTGCGCGCGGATGGCGAGACCACGATGCGGTCGAGGTACGCGAATCGCTCGTATCGATCGCAGAACCAGCGGTAGTTCACGCTGTGATAGTCCGCTCCTGGTCCGAAGTTGACGCAGAATCCGACGACAGCGCCCTCGTGCTCGGCCACCAGGGACACCAG
>JAYTSB010000369.1:0-2300 GCA_043745825.1 Actinomycetota bacterium
ATGAAATCGCCAGCCAGTGTCAGGTGGTCATCGAGGCACTCGCCGATTGAGGCAGTTGCACGTCGTGCAGTGTGCACGACATCGTCGATCTCGAACGGCGCGGCATCCCCTCGATGTTCGTCGCATCCGGTGAGTTCGTGAGCGCAGCCGAGGCACAGTCCGCGTCTCTCGGTTTCCCCACCGTCGCGCGGGTGTTCACCCCGCACCCCATCCAGGACCGTACCGACGACGAGATGCGGGCCTACGCCGACCTCGTCTTCGACGAGATCCTCGCCACCGTCACCGCCTGACCCACCCCGCCCGCCCGCCTGCCCGCGCCCCTGCCGACCCGGCTGCCCGCCGACCCGCCGACCCGCCTGGCTGCCCGCGACTTTCGCGCCCACGGGTTGCGTCGCCGCGACACGGGTCGCGCTCTGGCGCACCGTGGGCGCGTTCCTCGCACGAGACGACCGGGTCGACGGCCGCCACCTTAGCTAGCGGCGCGCGAGGATCTCGGCCACGTCACCAACCGCTCCCGCGAGACTGCCCTCGACATCGAGATCGGTGATGCGCACCGTATGCCAGCCCATCGTTGCCAACGTGCGGTCACGGGTCTTGTCTCGATGCGAGGCCTCCGCCCCGGCGTGCCAGAACGGGTGGTCCACTTCGAGGTTCACGAGCTGATCCGGCCAAGCAAAGTCGAGCCGGATGCGCGCCCCGCTCGGCAGAGGCACCCACATCTGCACGATGGGCGTCGGCAACCCCTGCCGCTGCAGCTCGGCGAGCACCCGGAGTTCCAGCTCGGACTGGACGGCGGCTCGCCACACCGGCCGCGCGCCGATGACGGCTGCCATCGTGCGGGCTCCGGGTCTGCCTGGGCGGCCGAGCCGCGAGAGGGTGGACACGTGGGTGACCAAGCCGCCCTTGCCATCGTTGACGATCTGTTCGAGGATCGAAGCCGTGCGTTTGCGACCGAGCACGTCGGCGCAGTCGAACAACGTGCGCGCCGGGCTCGTCACGCGCAGTCCCGAGCGGGTCCGAGCGATGTCGACGGGATCGATCCGGCGACTGCGGCGCACGACAACGCCTGGCATGACGGGCGATCTCCCGTGTGGCAGCAGCACGTGCACCTCGCCATCGTCAGCGGGCAGGCTGCGGAACTTCCAGTACTTCGCTGCAGTCGTACCTGCGATCACCGCCTCTGAGTTGCGAAGGCACGCCGCAATCATCAGTTGATCCGGTCCGAGCGGCCAGTGCGTGCTGCGCAGGATCCCCGGCATCACGTACACGAACTCGTCCGTCTCCAGCAGACGATAGGCGTCACGCTCCGGGCAGCCCATCGACACGAGTTGGGCGATGGGGATGATCCCCGCGTGTGTCTGCAGCCACCGCTGCGTGGGCACAACCCATGGTTTGGCCATGGCAACCTCCGTGGTCATTGCTCGACGTTGGAGGATGGTGGGATGACGCTACCGGCCCGGCCGGCGAGTCACTGCAGATCGCTCGATGTGCCCGACCAACCCCGGTCGGCCCGATGCCAAGAACGCGCCCACGGGTCGGCACGCTGCGGGCCGGGTCGCGACGGCGCAACCCGTGGGCGCGTTGTTCGCGGACGATGCGGCGGGACCGCAGCGCATCAGGGCAGGCGGTAGGTGGCGGAGTCCGGGTCGAGGACGGCAAGGCCGTCGGCGACGAGCGAAGCGGCGGCGCGAGCTGCTCGCTCGGGCTGGCCCGGCCACTGGGTGACGAGCTCAAGCGAATCTGCCGCCACCGGGCCGGCACCGAGGGCGTACATCAACCGGCCGCGACCTTGGCGGTCGGAGCCGTCGAAACGGCTCTGCCTTCCACTCACTCCGGCCGAGCCGCGAGCCGGGTCCTCACCCACCCCATGGAATGCGCAGTGTTCGACCACTGGGCACTCTGCGCACCGCGGCGTGCTCGGGCGGCACAGCACTGCGCCGAGGTCCATCAGGCACTGGTTCCATGCCCACGCCTGCTCACCGGGCAGTGCTGCATCGGCTGCCGCCTGGACCTGCCGGGCGGTAAGCCGGTGCCCGGCGACGCGGGCGTACACCCGGGCGATGTTGGTGTCCACCACCGCAGCATCGGATTCGAACGCGAACGCGAGCAAGGCACGGG
Organism: Actinomycetota bacterium; assembly: GCA_043745825.1. Taxonomy (GTDB): domain Bacteria; phylum Actinomycetota; class Acidimicrobiia; order Acidimicrobiales; family Ilumatobacteraceae; genus WLMZ01. Next base: position 2,119 of record JAYTSB010000369.1, read on the forward strand.
CGGTGTAGTTGCCGACCCCGGGCAGCGCGAGCAGATCGTCCAACGTGTCCGGGAACCGGCCCTGGGCCGTGACGGCCACTGCCGCAGCGTGCAGGTTGCGCGCCCGGCGCGGGTACCCGAGCCCCTGCCACAGCCGCAGGACGTCGCCAAGCGGGGCGGCTGCGCATGCGGCCGGCGTGGGG
>JAYTSB010000370.1:0-2785 GCA_043745825.1 Actinomycetota bacterium
GCCGCAACGCACTACCCGACACCGCGCAGGGCTTTGACGCAGCCCTCGTCTCACTGGAAACCAGCAGCGGCGCGGTGCGCGTGATGGTGGGTGGCAAGGGCTTCAAGCGCAACGTGAGCGAGGTCAACATGGCGCTCGTGCCGCGCCAGACCGGCTCGAGCATCAAGCTGTTCGTTCTGGCCGCGGCGTTGGAGGCGGGTGCCCAACCGGACGATCTGATCGACGGGCAGAAGCCGTGCCTGCTGCCCAACCCTGGTGATCCGGCCAACCCGTTCCTCATCGAAAGCGGCGTCGGCCGGCCGGTGAGCACCCTCGCGGTGATGACGTCTGCGTCGATCAACTGCGCCTACAGCCGCTTGGCCCAGATCGTTGGCCTGCACCGAGTGGTGGACACCACCTACCGCATGGCCAAATCCGATTACCTCTACGCCGGCCAGACCAAAGAACAGCGCAGTGGCGTGGATCCGATCCAGCCGTACGCCAGCTTCGCAACGGGCGCCAACGAGATGAGTCCGCTCGACATGGCCTCCGGTGGACAAACCATCGCCAACGTTGGTTTGCATCACGACCCGTACCTGGTGGAGTACGTGGACCGCGCCGACGGCAGCCGGCTCTTCACGCACCAGGATCCGGGCGTGCAAGTGCTCAGCCCGGGTGTGGCCCTCACTGCGATCAGCGTGCTCAAAGGCGTGATCACCGGGGGCACCGGCAAGCGCTACCCGCTCGCCAATGGCCGCCCGGCCGCAGGCAAGACGGGCACCCAGGAGGACAACACCAACTCGTGGTTCGTGGGGCTCACCCCGGAGCTGTCCACGGCGGTGTGGGTCGGCAACCCCAACGGCTACATCGCGATGAACAACGTGCCCGAGTTCGTGCAGGACGGCGTGCCAAAGGTGCAGGGCGGCACGTATCCAGAAAAGATCTGGAAGCTGTACACCGATGCCGCGCTACTCGATCAACCCAACCAGGACTGGCCGCCACCGCCGCCGGATGCGCGCCCTGCGGCGCGTCTGTACCTGCCCGGCAACGAATGCCTGGCCAAAGTGGTCAGCGGCGGCGGGTCGCCCACCGCCAGTGCGCCCACCACGCCGGTGACCACCGCACAGGGCTTCGTGTCTCAGGGTTTCGCCCCACCACCGGCTGAAGCAGCGCCACCGGTTGCCGTCGCGCCGCCCGCCACCGACCCGCCGGCGGCCGACACCACGCCGCCGGCCGAGTCTGCGCCGACCACGCCTCCGACCGCGCCGCGCGTCGTGGTGCAGACCATCGACCCCGGAACCACCATCGCGCCCGACGTGCTCGATCCGCATGCACCGCTACCGACCGTCGCGATCGGGGGCGTGGTGGTGTATGACTGTGCACGTGGAATCTCAGGTAGCGCACCCCCCGTCACGACCACCGTTGGCAACTAGATGACCCCGGAGACCCTGCTCGAGCTGCAACTGCTCGACTCGCACATCGATCTCCTCCGCAACCGGTTGCCGAAGCTGCCCGAGGTCGTGGCCGCCGCCGCTGCCGACGCGGAGGTCGTGGACTGGGAGCGTCGCCACACTGCGATCCAGGCCACCATGGCCGAACTGGAAGCGACCATCACGGCCACCGAGCACGAGAGCGCAGGCATCGCCACGAAGCGGGCGCGCCTGGATCAGCAACTGAAGACGGTGATCGCGCCGCGTGAGGCCGAGGCGTTGATGCACGAGATCGCGTTGATGAATGCGCAGCGGTCCGCGCTGGACGACGTCGAACTGGAAGCAATGGACGCGCTCGCCGCGGCCGAGGCATCGCTGGCCGAGCACGGATTGCGTGAACCACTGGTGCGCGAGGCGGCAGCCGCCGCGGGACAATCTGCCTCGGTGGCCCGAGCTGCGAGCGAGGCGGACATCGCCTCCAGCACCGAGAGTCGCGATGCGCTGCGAGGCCACTTGGATGCGGCGATGCTGAGCCGCTACGACTCGATGCGCGCGTCGCACAACGGGGTGGCAGTCGCCAAGCTCAACGGCTTGCGCTGCGAGGGTTGCCACCTTGATCTCAGCCGCGGCGAGGTGGACGACATGAAGCGCCTTCCCGCCGAGGAGTGGGTCGAGTGCTCCAACTGCGGGCGTCTGCTGGTCCGCTGACGCCGTGCTGCTCTGGTTCTTCGGCACGGCCATCGTGTCGGTGTGGTTCGTGTTTCGGGACCCGAACTTCGACTACCGCCTCCTGTGCATCGGTGCAATTCTGCCCGATATGGCGGACGTCGGCTTCGGCGGAGCTCGCGCCTTCCACAGCATCACGGTGAGCATCGCTGCGCTGCTGGCGGTCGTGATCGCCAGCGCTGGTCGCAAGCGATGGCGCAAGCGTGCCCTCGCCGTGCCGATCGGGATGATGCTGCACCTCGTGTTCGACGGCGCGTTCGGCAAGGCACGCGTGTTCTGGTGGCCCCTCGGTGGGTTCGGCTTCCATGACGATGCTCTGCCCAGTATCAGCCGCGGTCTGCTCGATCTGCCGTTGGAACTCTTGGGGCTGGCGATGCTCGTGTGGGTGTGGCGGACGTTCGGGCTCCGGTCGCCGGCGCGCCGCCACCAGTTCCTCCGCACGGGGCGTCTCGACCCGGTGCCTCGGCCGGTGCCGAGTTCGACCGCTCGTCGCCGCTAGCAGCTTGCGGTGGCGGCGTGATTCACTGGAGGTCGTGCTCATCCTCGTTCGCCACGGCCGTACGGGCGCCAACGCGGCCGGGCTGCTCCAGGGCCGGGTGGACAACCCGCTCGATGAGGTCGGGCTCGTTCAAGCCGCGCAGGTCGCGGCG
>JAYTSB010000371.1:0-4997 GCA_043745825.1 Actinomycetota bacterium
GGGCGTCCGGCGGCCGTTGTCGTTGTCGTTGTCGCCCGTCGTTGTCGCGGCCGTTGGCCGTCGTAGTTCCGCGCAGGCGGATGCCCTCCAGAGAGCACCTGCAACTGCGAGAAGTTGCAAGCGCGGCGCGGTTCGGAGCTGGCGGTGCCCTCATTCCACCCGGCCGCCCTAGAGTTGGCGCATCGCCGACACAGCCGCAACGAACGATCTTCGCATCAACCATCTCGCCAACGGTCTCACGGTCGCCACCGAGCGCATCCCCGGTGCCCTTTCCCTGGCGGCCGGAGCATGGGTCGGCGTCGGAGCCCGCGACGAGCCGGAGTCGCTGTCGGGTGTCAGCCACTTCTTGGAGCACCTGTTGTTCAAGGGCAGCGAGCAGCGCTCAGCCCGCGAGATCAGCCAGACCATCGACCGCGTCGGCGGCGACATCAACGCGTTCACGGCCAAGGAGTACACGGCGTACTACTGCAGGCTCCCCGCACGCCACCAGGCGTTGGGGGTCGGCCTGCTCGGCGAGGTGCTCACGTCACCGGCGTTGCGTGAGGACGACGTGGACAACGAGCGACAGGTCATCCTCGAGGAACTGGCGATGGACGACGACAGCCCCGACGACGTTGCCCACCGGGCATTCATGAGCCATCTGTTCCCGGATCATCCACTCGGTTGGGAGACCGCCGGCTCACCTGAGACGGTGGAGGCCATCACGCCCGCCGATGTGCGCAGCTTCTTCGGTGCGCACTACTGCGCCGGCTCCACCGTGGTGGCGGTCAGCGGTCCGCTCGACCACGATGAGACCCTCTCCCAGGTCCAGGCCGCGTTTGTCTCGCTGGGTGTGGGTGACGGACGCGTGCCCCGCACGGTGGCCGGCGCGCCCACCGGCGGCGAGGTCATCGACGACGACACCGAGCAGGTGCACATCGTGCTCGGCATGCGCGGTGTGAGCCGCGACGACGACGATCGCGAGGCGCTCGACGTGGTGAACCACGTCTTCGGCGGAGGCCTCTCCAGTCGTTTGTTCGATGAGATCCGCGAGCGGCGCGGCCTGGCCTACAGCGTCTACAGCGGCGTGTCGTCCTACGCAGACGCCGGTGCGTTCACGATCTACGCCGGAACGCAGCCCGTTCACGCCACCCAGGTGATGGAGCTGATTCACGAGCAGCTGGAGCTGCTCGTGAAGCACGGCATCAGCGACGACGAGCTGGACATCGCCAAGGGTTACCTGACCGGCGCGTTCGAACTCGGTCTCGAGGACACCGGATCGCGCATGGCCCGGGCCGCCGGCCTCTTGGTCACCACCGGTGAGATCCGCCCGGTGGCCCGGCAGGTGGCCCGTTGGGACGCCGTGCAACAGGCCGACACGCAACGCGTCATCGAGCGCATCTTCAGCCAGCCGCTGACACTGGTGGCCCTCGGCCCGGTTGATGCAGGGGCAGTACCGGTCGGGCTACGTTCGGCGTCGTGACGAACAGCGCAGCACCGGCGAGCCCCCGAGCGATCAACGTCGGTGTTGTCGGTGCCGGTGGTCGGATGGGCCGCACGATCTGCGCGAGCATCGCCGCCGAGGACGGCCTCGAACTCGTGGCCGCAGTCGATCCGCACGCCGCTGCGGAGGTCATCGCCGGGGTCACCGTGGCCGCCCGGCTGGACGCGTTGGTGGAGACCGGCGCCGATGTGGTCATCGACTTCACCGTCGCGGACGCAGCGCGAGTGACGGCGCCGTGGCTCGCTGCCCACGGCATGCATGCGGTGGTCGGCACCACCGGCCTGACCGACGACGATCTCGAGGCGTTCCGGGCCGCGTTCACGACCAGCAACTGCTTCGTCGCCTCGAACTTCGCGATCAGCGCCGTGCTGATGATGCGCTTCGCCGAACTGGCTGCGCCGTACTTCGAGACCGCCGAGATCATCGAACTGCACCACAACGGCAAGGCCGATGCACCGTCGGGTACGGCGGTCAGCACGGCCAAGCGGATGGCGGCGGCGTCGTCGCAGTGGGCGCCTGATCCCACCAAGCACGTGGTGTTCCCCGGCGCGCGCGGCGGCGAAGGCCCCGCCGGAATCCGCATCCACAGCGTGCGTCTGCGCGGCGTGCAGGCCCATCAGGAGGTCATTTTCGGCACGGCCGGGCAGAGCCTCACCATCCGCCAGGACAGCTACGACAACTCCAGTTACATGCCGGGCATCGTCCTTGCCTGCAAGAAGGTCGGCTCGGTGCCAGGACTCACCGTTGGCCTCGACGCCTTCATGGATCTTTGAGGCCGACGCCCGTGCGACCGATGCCCGTGGGACCGAGGAGTCGGCTGCGAGCAGCGATGGTCGCGGCGACGGCCCTCGTGGCCGGTGCGCTCACCGGAACGTTGGTGCCCGCTGCAACCCAGCGGCCGGCCGTCGCGGCGTGCGCCGCCGGCTCCACGCTGGACGCTTCGCAGCTGAACGCAGCGTTCGCCGGTCCGGGTCTCGGTGCGGTCAACGGAGCCGAAGGATTTGGTGGCGGCGACTACCCGCATGCCTTTGCGCTTCCCGATGGACGCGTGCTGTGGCTGTTCCAGGACATGTACTTCAGCAACGACAACAACCTCAATGCGCCGCTGAACAATGCCGCTCACAACGCCGGGCTGATCCAGGAGGGCAGTTGCTTCACCGTGCTGGGCAGCCAGGGTCGTGATGTCATCGGCGACATCGAGACCATCGACAGCCGGCGTTGGTTCTGGCCACTGGACGGCGAGATCGGCTTCGACGGCAACCTGTGGATCTTCGTGGCGGAGATGTCCAATGCTTCCGGCAACGGTGCGGCTGCCGGTGCCCTGCCCGTACGCACCTGGCTCGCCATCCTCGACCCGGTCACACTGCGCCAGCTGTACTTCGCGCCCGCACCGGACTCGGGTGCGAGCAAGGCGCTGTACGGGTGGTCCATCGTGTCCAACGACCAGTGGAGCTACCTGTACGGCTACTGCTACCGGCAGTTCGCCAACAACGTGAACGGGCCCGGCCAGTTCGACGCGACGTGCATGCCGCACGCGTCTGTTGCCCGGGTGCCGCTCGGCCACTTCGACGCGGCGCCTCAGTACTGGAACGGCAGCGCCTGGGTGGACGATGCCACCAAGGCCGTGGCTGTGTCCTCGCGCGGTGCAGCGAACCCGATGAGCGTGCAATGGTTCGGCGACGTGTTCGTGTCGGTGACCAAGCTCGACGACTGGTGGGGCACGCAGATCACGGTGGACCGGGCGAAGGATCCGCAGGGACCGTGGACCACGGTGCAGTCGTTCTCCGTGCTTGCCGACCGCAAGTGCTCCAGCGGCTGCGGCAACTATGGCGCGTTCCTGCTGCCGTGGTTGAACTCCGCTGGCAAGATGACGATCGCGCTGTCGAACGGTGGCGACTACCCGTTGTGGCTGGCCAACGGCGCGCTCTACCGGCCGACGTTCTATACGGTGGACGTGCCCGGGCCCGTCCCTGCCGGTTCGTCGGCCACGCCGCCGGCATTCCCCACCACCGGCGGAACTGCGGGCTTCGTGGCCGTCGATCCGGTGCGCCTGGTGGACAGCCGGATCGACGGGCAGGCATTCGGTCGGCTCGCGCCCGGCGGACAAGCGGTGCTGGATCTGCGCACGAACGGTCTGCCCGCAGGCGCGACGGCGGTGGCCTTGAACGTCACCGCCGTGGGCGCCGGTGCCAACGGCTACATCCGTGCGTTCCCGTGCTCGTCGTCCGAACCGGCGACCTCGAACGTGAACCAGGTCGTCGGCGCCGTCCAGACGAACGCCGTCATCGTCGCCGTGGGCGATGGACGGATCTGCTTGCGTTCGTCGACGGCGGTGGACCTCGTGGTGGATCTCAACGGGTGGCTCACGGCAGCGTCACCGGTGGGCCTGCAAACCCTGCCGTCGCGCCGCCTCGTCGACACCCGCACGGGACTGGGTGGCAGCGCTCGACTGGCTGTCGGACAGATGATCCAGATTCCTGTCGTGGGTACGGGTTCCACGTCGACGGCCGTGGCGTTGAACGTGACGGCCGTCGATCCCAGCGCCGCGGGCTTCGTGACCGCGTGGCCGTGCGGCACGGAGCGGCCAACGGTCAGCAACCTCAACCCTGAACCGGGTGTGACCCAGCCGAACCTCGTGAACGTGCGCGTCGGCGCCGGGGGAGCGGTGTGCCTGTACACCTCGCAGGAGACGGACATCGTCGTGGACCTGTTGGCCGAGTACCGCCCGGGCGCCGTGGCTCGCTACCGGGCGTTCGCGCCACAGCGGCTGCTGGACACCCGTGTGCAGGATCGGCCGCGGCATGCGTCGAACAATGCATCGGTCGTGCCCATCGGCTCCGTGGTGGCAGCGCAGGTCAACCTCACCGCGACCGGCGCTGCTGCGCCGGGCTTCCTCACCGGCTATCCGTGCCTGAGCAATCCGTGGCCCGGGACGTCGAATGTCAACTTCACGGCCGGCGTCGCCAGCGCCAACTCGGCGTTGCTCACCGGGACGCGCGGCTACACGTGCGTGTTCGGGTCCACCGCCACGGAGGTGGTGGTTGACGTCTTCGGCGCCTGGACCAACTGAACCGGTGGCCGCCGTGAATCAGCCGAGCGCGCCGAGTGCCTGGTCGTAGTTCGGCTCGTTGGCGATCTCAGGAACGAGCTCGGTGTGCACGACCGTGCCACTCTCATCCAGCACCACGACCGAGCGGGCGAGCAGACCGCTGAACCCGCCGTCGGTCAACGTGACGCCGAACGCCTGGCCGAAGTTGCTGCGGAAGGTGGAGCCGGTCTGCACGTTGCTGAGACCCTCCGCACCACAGAAGCGGCTCTGCGCGAACGGCAGGTCGGCGCTGACGCACAGCACAACGGTGTTGTCGAGGCCGGCGGCGGCCTCGTTGAAATGGCGCACGCTCTGCGCGCAGGTGGCAGTGTCCACCGACGGGAAGATGTTGAGCACCACCTTCTTGCCGGCCAGCGATGTAGAAGTGATCTCGGCCAGGTTCGTGCCGGTGACGGAGAAGTCCGG
>JAYTSB010000372.1:0-2686 GCA_043745825.1 Actinomycetota bacterium
CGTCGTCGCCGTATTGGCCAACGAGGCTGATCGCTTCTTCGGCTGAGCCGGCCCGGACGTAATCGAACGCTGCAGGAATCATCACTTGCCCCCATTGGAATCGGCCGTGGCCTTGTTGATCGTTTCCCAGACCCGCATTGGCGAGGCGGGCATCTCTACATCGGTGACGCCGAGCGCCGACAGAGCGTCGACAATGGCGTTGATGACGCATGGGGCGGCGCCGATCGTGCCGGCCTCGCCGATGCCCTTCACCCCGAGGGCGTTGGTGGGCGAGGGGGTCACGGTGTGCCCGGTGGTGACGGGCGGGACGTCGCACGCCGCCGGAACCATGTACTCGGCGAGGGAGCCGTTGAGCAGGTTGCCGTTCTCGTCGTAGGCGGCGATCTCGAACAGCGCCTGGGCGATGCCCTGCACCACGCCACCATGGACTTGACCATTGACGATCAGCGGGTTGATCTGGTTGCCGCAATCATCGACCGCGACGTACTGCTGCAGGTCCACCGAGCCGGTCTCGGTGTCGACTTCCACCACGCAGATGTGCGTGCCGAACGGCCACGAGAAGTTCGGTGGATCGTAGGTGACGTGGGCTTCCAGGTTCGGCTCCACGCCGTCGGGGAGATCGTGGGCGGTGAACGCAGCGAAGGCGATGGCAGCGAGCGGTGTGCTGCGATCCGGGCTGCCCTTGACGCTGAACATGCCGCCCGCGAAGTCGACGTCCTCTGGCGCGGCCTCCAACTGATGGGCGGCGATCTTGCGCGCTTTGTCGATGACACGGTCGCACGCCATGTCGATGGCCACGCCGCCGACCACGAGAGAACGCGAGCCATACGTGTCGAGGCCGAGCGGGCTCAACGCCGTATCACTGTGCAGCACGTCGACGTCCTCCGGTGCCACTCCCAGCTTGTCGGCAACGATCATCGACCAGGAGGTCTCGTGACCCTGTCCGTGTGGTGTTGCACCGGTGACCACCTGCACCTTGTTGGTCGGCAGGATGCGCACCGTTGCAGCTTCCCAGCCGCCGGCGCTGTAGTTCAAGGAGGCGAGGACGCGTGACGGCGCGAGGCCGCACATCTCGAAGTAGGACGCCACGCCGATGCCGAGGCGCTTGGTGCTGCCCGGCACGTTCTGTGCCGCCTGGCGGGCGCGCAGCGCGGGGTAGTCGATCATTTCTGCGGCCATGTCGGCGGCGGCGAGGTGGTCGCCGCTGTCGTAGGTGAGCCCACTGAACGCGGTGTACGGGAACTGTTCCTTGCGGATGAAGTTGCGACGGCGGATCTCCATCGGGTCCACGCCCACCTTGGCGGCGAGGGCGTCCATGGCCCGCTCGATCGCGTAGGTGGCTTCTGGACGGCCGGCACCGCGATACGCGTCGGTGGGGGTCATCGTGGTGAACACCGAGGTGCAGCTGAAGTCGTACGCAGTGGGGATGTCGTACACGCCGGCGTAGAGGAACGCGCCGAGCAGCGGCACGCCGGGCGTCACCAGCTGGAGGTAGGCGCCCATGTCGCCGATGATGCGCACCCGTACCGCGGTGAGCTTGCCGCTGGCATCGGCCGCGAGTTCGATGTTCTGGATCTGGCCACGACCGTGAATGGTGGACATCGAGTTCTCGCTGCGCTCCTCGTTCCAGCGCACTGGCACTCCGTGCTTGCGGGAAAGAGCGACGCAGAGCAGCTCCTCCGCGTACACGTCGAGCTTGCCGCCGAAGCCGCCGCCGACGGCCGGGGCGATGACGCGGACCTGTTGCTCGGGGATCCCGAGGGTCAGCGCCGCCATGACCTTCAGGATGTGTGGGATCTGGGTGGCCGAGTAGAGCGTGACGTCGCCGCCGAACGGCTGCGGCACCGAGGCGCACGCCCTCGGCTCCATGAACATGGGGAGCAGACGCTGCTGGATGTAGCGCTCGCTGACGGTGTAGGTGGCGGCCGCGAACGCTTCGTCGACGGCGCCCTCATGGGACTCGCACTTGAGATCCCAGGTGTACGCCCTGTTCGTGCCGGCGTCGGCGTGGATGATGATGCGATCGGACAGCGCGTCCTCGAGATCGACGACCGCAGGCAGGGCTTCGTACTGCACGTTGATCAGCTCGATCGCGTCGTGGGCGACGCGGTCGTCCGTGGCCAGCACGACGGCAACGGCGTCGCCGACGTAGCACGCCTTATCGATGGCAACGGGGTAGTGCGGCGGGTTCTTCATGTCGGCCGTGACCGGCCACGCGCACGGCATCGGGGTAGCCCACAGCGAGGCCAGATCAGCGCCGCTGTAGGCGGCCACCACACCCGGAAGCTGCTGCGCTGCGGACACGTCGACCGACAGGATCTTGGCGTGGGCGTACGGGCTACGCAGCGCGGCGAGATACAGCGCACCGGGGATGTTGATGTCGTTGGTGAACTTGGCCTCGCCGGTGAGCAGCGCCGGATCCTCCCGGCGCAACATCGGCGTGCCGATCACGGTGGCGGCGCGTTCGTCGGTGACGGTCATGCTGAGGCTCCATTGGCGGTCGCTGCGGCGGCGAGGACGGACTTGACGATGTTGTGGTAGCCGGTGCAGCGGCAGAGGTTGCCTTCGAGTCCGTAGCGGACTTCCTCTTCGGTGGGGTTGGGGTTCTCGTTGAGCAGGCCGATGGAAGCCATGACCATGCCGGGCGTGCAGTATCCGCATTGCAGGCCGTGGTTCTCCATGAACG
>JAYTSB010000373.1:0-2771 GCA_043745825.1 Actinomycetota bacterium
CCGATCGGTGAGACCGACGGCCACCATCGTGGCCGCCAGTGTGGACGCGAGCGCCGCGTACACGCGGATGTGCCCCACCCGGGCAAGGGCGCTGAGAGCGAGCTTCGAACCGGCGAGGAAGCCGCCGTAGTACGCCGCGCCGATCACGCCGAGCGACCAGTCGGCGAAGCCGTTCAGCTGACCGCGAACACCCACGACGGTGGCGAACAGACCGACGCCGACGAGCAGGATGCCGAGTCCAACGAACAGCCCCCAGGTGGCCCAGGCCAGCGATGTGCCCATCGCCGGACCGCAGTCGTAGCTGGGTGCTCCCGAGTCGTCGGGTTTGACAGCCGTGCTCACGGCAGGAGCGTACTGTTGCGGCACCCCCCGCTTGCGAGACTGGTGGCATGACTGCTGCACAGCCGCTGACGCGGGGGTTGATCCTCACCCTCGCCGCGGCAACGGGCATCGCCGCTGCGAACCTGTACTACGCACAGCCACTCCTGCACACCATCGCCAACCGGTTCGGGGCGTCCGTTGGTCAGGCCGGTCTGGTGGTGACTGCGTCCCAGATCGGGTATGCGGCCGGTTTGGCGTTCCTGGTTCCGGCCGGCGATCGCTTCGACCGCAGGCTTCTCGTGCCACGGCTGCTGTTTGGCGCGGCGGCCCTGCTGGCCGTCGCCGCCGCAGCACCGACGCTGTTCGTGCTCGTGGCGGTGATGGCGTTGGTGGGAACGTGCGTGGTGGTGGCCCAGATCTTGGTGCCGCTGGTGGCCGAGCTGGCCACCGACGGCCAGCGCGGACGAGCTGTCGGTTCAGTGATGACCGGCCTGCTGCTCGGCATCCTGCTCGCCCGCACGGTGGCCGGTGTCGTCGCCGGTCTGGCCGGCTGGCGAACGGTGTTCGTGATGGCAGCAGTGACGACGGCCGCGCTGGCGGTGGTGCTGCACACCCAGCTTCCCCACGAACGGCCGCGCCCGCACCTGCCGTACCGGGAGATCATGCGGAGCACGCTCGACCTCGGCCGTACCGAACCGGAGCTGCGTCGCTCTGCCGCGCTCGGTGCGCTCGGATTCGCGTCGTTCAGCGTGTTCTGGACAACGATCGCGTTCCTGCTCAGCAACGCCCCGTTCGGCTACGGCGACTCGGCGATCGGGCTGCTCGGTCTGGTCGGCGCAGCCGGAGCGTTGTGCGCCACGGTCGCCGGACGGCTCGCCGATCGAGGTCTCACGCGCATCGGGCGGATCGGTGCCGCCGCGGCGATCGCCGGGTCGTTCGGGCTGTTGTGGTTGGGGCGCACGTCGATCGTGATGATCGTGATCGGCGTGCTCGTGCTCGACATCGGCGTGCAGGGCGTGCAGGTGCTGAACCAGAGCACCGTGTACGAGCTCGTGCCCGGCGCACGCAGCCGCATCAACGGCGTGTACATGACCACGTACTTCATCGGCGGCGCGCTCGGTTCCTCGGGTGGAGCGTTCGCGTTCGACCACGGCGGCTGGCGGGCGGTGTGCATCCTCGGCGCCGCATTGGGCCTCGCCGCAGTCGGTCAGGCATTCCGTCCGTCACGCCCTTCGCGGCGGGTAGCCGCCGACGCTAACGTGGCGGGTGATCCCGACGTGACAATTCGCTGATAGAACCCCTGCCGATGCTCGAATCGCTGGTGTCCGTGCGTGACGTGACCAAGACCTTCCACCAGCGCGGGCGCAGCGTGGAGGCTTTGCGGCAGGTCGACCTCGACATCCGCCGCGGCGAGTTCGTCAGTCTGCTCGGCCCCAGCGGCTGCGGTAAATCAACGCTGCTGCGCATCATCGGCGGGCTGCACACCGCGTCCTCCGGAACCGTGCTGGTCAACGGGCTCGATGCTGACACAGCTCGTGCCGCCAAGCAGTACGGACTGGTGCCACAGTCGCCGGCGCTGGTGCCGTGGCGCACCGTGGCCCAGAACGTGCGCTTTCTCACCGGAGTGCGCCGGGGCGCCGCCACCCACCCCGTGATGAGCGACGCGGAGATCGACGACTTGCTCGGTTCGGTCGGGCTGTCGGCGTTTGCCGGCGCCTACCCGCACGAGCTGTCAGGCGGCATGCAGCAGCGCGCCTCGCTGGTGCGCGCCTTCGCGCTCGGTGCCCCGATCTTGCTGATGGACGAGCCGTTCGCGGCGCTCGACGAGATCACCCGCGCCGACATGCGCTACCTCCTGCTCGAACTGTGGAGCCGGATCAACACCACCGTCGTGTTCGTCACCCACAGCGTCACCGAGGCCGCCATCCTGTCCGACCGGGTGGTGGTCATGGCGGCCCGGCCCGGGCGCATTGCCACCGAACGGGAGATCACGCTCGACCGTCCGCGCACACCGGAGATGGAGGACTCGGCCGAGTTCCACGAGATCGTGCGCCTGTTGCGCGCCGACCTGCGCGAGCACCACGCGCGATGAACGTCACCGACGTCCCTCGCATCGCTGCATTGGCCGCACCACCGCCGCGCGTCCGCATGCGGCGTTCGCTGCTCCTGGCCGCTCCCGTCGTCGGCGTGATCGTCTTCTTCCTCATCTGGCAGTACGGCGTGAAGGTCTTCGGCATCGAGAAGTATGTGCTGCCGCGGCCGTCGGACATCCTCTCCAGCATCAACGGCGACCTGTCCTTCTACGTGCGCAACGCGCGCACCACGATGTGGGAAGCGTTCCTGGGGTTCCTCATCGCCCTCGTGCTTGCACTGGCGGCGGCAACGGTGATGGCCCACTCCCGATTCATCGAGCGCGCCGTGTTGCCCCTCGCAGTGCTGGTGCAGGTGAC
>JAYTSB010000374.1:0-15873 GCA_043745825.1 Actinomycetota bacterium
AGCGAAGAAGGCTGCGCCAGCGAAGAAGGCCGGGCCAGCCAAGAAGGCTGCGCCAGCCAAGAAGGCTGCGCCCGCCAAGAAGGCTGCGCCCGCCAAGCAATCGGCGGCGAGCTGATTCGTTGAGTCGGCGCCGTCGACTCGATGTCGAGCTGGTCCGCCGAGCGCTGGTGGACAGTCGAACCCAGGCCGTCGAAGCCATCGAGTCCAATCGCGTCCTCGTTAACGGAACCATTGCTGACAAGGCATCCCGACAGGTGGATCCTGCGGATGCGATCGTCATCGAAGGCCCATCCGCCCGGTTCGTCTCGCGCGGGGGCGACAAGCTCGACGCCGCGCTCGATGCATTCGAGATCGACGTGGCTGCGCTGCGAGCCCTCGACGCCGGAGCGTCGACCGGTGGTTTCACCGACTGCCTGCTGCAACGCGGTGCTGTGTCCGTCGCGGCCGTCGATGTCGGCCATGGTCAGCTGCACCCGCGCATCCGCGGGGATGAACGAGTGCTTGTTCTGGAGCGGTACAACGTCCGAGAGCTCGTCCCAGCCGACATCGGCGGCACCGTGGACATCGTGGTCGCCGACCTGTCCTTCATCTCCCTGACGCGCGTCATCGATGCTCTCGTGAGTGCGTGCAGACCGGAGGCGAACCTGGTCTTGCTCGTCAAACCGCAGTTCGAGGCCGGCCGCCAAGAGGTCAGCAAGGGCCGCGGCATCATCACCGACCCGGCGATCCACGAACGGGTGGTGGCGGAGATCAACGCCGCGCTCGTGGGCCGTGGTTGCGCGGTGGAGGGCTGGTCCGATTCGCCGATCACCGGCGCCGACGGCAATCGCGAATTCCTTGTGCATGCGACGGCGCCTGGGCAAGGATCGCAGCCGTGACTTCCGTGTTCATCGTCGCCCATCACGAACGCAGCGATGCTGCCGTGCTCGCCCGCGCCGCCGTGACGTGGCTGGAGCAGCACGGCCACGATGCGTGGATGTCGTTGGGCGATGCGGATGCGCTGTCCGTGCACGACCTCGGCAGTGATCGTTCACCCGCCGAGGCGGGCCTCGCGCTGTGCCTGGGCGGCGATGGCACGATGCTGCGCACGATCAAGAGCCTCAAAGGTGCGCCCGTGCCGGTGATCGGCGTGAACGTGGGCGTGCTCGGCTATCTCACTGAGATCGAGCCGCCGACGCTGTTGACCGCGCTGGAGCGCTGGTTCGCCAGCGACGAGAGCGCGGGCGACTGGCACGTCGAGGAGCGGATGATGTTGCAGATCTCGGTGAGCCGTGTCGGCGCGGACAGCGAAGACGAGCGGTGGCGGGCGCTCAACGAGGTCGTGCTGGAAAAGGGTGAGTCCGGGCACACGGTGCACCTGCTGGTGAGCATCGACGGAGCGTTGTTCACCTCCTACGCAGCCGACGGGCTGATCGTCGCCACGCCTACAGGATCCACCGCGTACTCGCTGTCGGCTCGCGGACCCGTGGTGTCACCGCAGCACCGGGCGATGCTGCTCACGCCCGTGTCGCCGCACATGTTGTTCGACCGTTCGCTCGTGCTGGACCCCGACGAGCCGATCGAGATCGAGGTGACCGGCTATCGCCCGGTGGAGGTGTCGGTGGACGGCCAGCGTGTGGTCACCTTGCACGAGGGCGATACCCTCACGTGCGTGCCGGCGGCCGAGACCGCCCGCTTCGTGCGGTTCGGGCCGCGCCGCTTCCACCAGATCCTGAAGGCGAAGTTCGGCCTGACCGATCGCTGAACGCCACTGCCAGACCGCTGCGAACGGATCCCCCTGATGCTCACGGAACTGCACATCGAAGACCTCGGCGTGATCGCCCGCCTCGACCTGGTGTTCGGGGCGGGGCTGACGGCGCTCACCGGCGAGACCGGTGCCGGCAAGACCATGCTCGTGGAGGCGATCAATTTGCTGGTGGGTGGGCGCGCTGACAACACCATCGTGCGTCCGGGAGCCGCCGAGGCGCGGGTGGAGGGTCGCTTCGTGCTGGCCGGCGCAGAGGGTGGCCCCGATGACGAGCACGTCGAAGAGCACGTCCTGGCCCGTGTCATCCCTGCCGATGGACGGTCGCGGGCGTACCTCAACGGCCGACCCGCCACCGTGGGCACGCTCGCTGAGATCGGCGCCCGGCTCGTGGACATGCACGGTCAGCACGCCCATCAGAGCCTGCTCGGGGCAGCCACCCAGCGCGCCGCGCTCGATCGCTTCGGGGCCATCGACCTGCAGCCGCTGCGCTCGGCCCGGGCGCGCCTGACCGAGATCGATGCCGCGCTGGCCGCGCTCGGCGGCGACACGCGCAGTCGAGCCAGGGAGATCGATCTGCTGCGCTTCCAGGTCAACGAGATCGGTGCCGCCGCTCTGCAACGGCAGGACGAGGAGACCGAGCTGGATCAGCTCGAGGATCTTCTTGCCGGAGCGGTCGCCCACCGTGAGTCGGCAGCGGCGGCGATAGCAGCAATCAGCGAGGACGACGGTGTAATCGACGTGTTGGGTTCAGCCGTCGCTTCCCTCGGCGGTCGCGCGCCGTTCATGGATGTGGTCCAGCGGTTGCGCAGCGCTGTGGCCGAGCTCGCGGACGCGGTGTCCGAGCTGCGCGAGCTGGCTGAGGGCATCGACGAGGATCCGTCCCGCCTGGTGGAGGTGCGCGAGCGGCGTCAGCTGCTACGCGACCTGCGCCGTAAGTACGGCGACACCATGGCCGAGGTCATCGACTATCACGCGTCCATCACCGAACGACTCGCCGAGCTGGAGAGCTACGACACCCGCGCCGCAGCACTGGAGCACGAGCGGGCGGCTGCGCTGCGGATTGCGGGCGAGGCAGCGGCCGCAGTTGGTTCGGCCCGACGTGCCGCGGCACCCCGGCTGGCCACCGCTGTTGAGGCCAACCTGCGGGAGCTGGCGATGCCGAACGCGCAGGTCACGGTCGAGGTCGGCGCCGACCCGGGTGACGATGTGTCGTTCCAGCTCTCGGCCAACCCCGGGTCCCCGACGCTGCCGTTGACCAAGGTGGCCAGCGGCGGCGAGCTGGCCCGCAGCATGCTCGCCCTGCGGCTCGTGCTGTCCGATGCGCCGGACACGCTGGTGTTCGACGAGGTCGATGCCGGGGTCGGGGGCACGGCCGCAGTCGCGATCGGGCAGGCCCTCGCCAAGCTCGGCCATCAGCACCAGGTGCTCGTGGTGACCCATCTGCCCCAGGTGGCCGCGTGTGCCACCACCCAGGTCGCGGTGACCAAGCACGTGCATCGCAATGTCACCACCGCGACTGCCACTCCGGTCAGCGGCGGCGAGCGCGTCGAGGAGATCGCGCGGATGCTGTCCGGCATGCACGCCAGCAAATCGGCACGTGAACACGCCGTGGAGCTGCTCGAGCACCGCCACCTCATCCGCTGAGCATCCCCGTTCGATCGTCGAATTGGGTACTTCGCGAACCAGCAGGTCAGCGCAGCGGACGCGAGGACCCTGTGGTGATGTGGTGCGGTACACTGATCTCCCGTCGTGGTTGTTGTTTGACGGGAGTGGCCAATATGCCGAAACACATCTTTGTGACTGGTGGGGTGGCCAGCTCGCTCGGCAAGGGTCTCACCGGATCCTCGCTCGGACGTCTGCTGAAGATGCGGGGTTTGCGCGTCACGATGCAGAAGCTGGATCCGTACATCAACATCGATCCGGGCACGATGAACCCGTTCGAGCACGGTGAGGTGTTCGTGACCGACGACGGCGGCGAGACCGACCTCGATCTCGGCCACTACGAGCGCTTCATCGATGAGCCCCTGAGCCGGAACAGCAACGCCACCACGGGCAGCATCTACCAGGCGGTGCTGGCTGCCGAGCGCCGTGGCGACTACCTCGGCAAGACGGTGCAGGTCATCCCGCACATCACCGATGAGATCAAGCGGCGCATCAAGCGCCTGGCCACCGACGACGTGGACGTGGTCATCACCGAGGTCGGTGGAACCGTCGGTGACATTGAGATCCTGCCGTTCCTGGAGGCGATCCGTCAGTTCCGCAAGGAGGTCGGCCGCGACAACGTCTGCTATGTGCATGTCACCCTCGTGCCGTTCATCGGACCCAGCGGTGAGCAGAAGACCAAGCCGACCCAGCACAGCGTCACCGAGCTGCGCAGCCGTGGCATCTTGCCGGACGTGATCGTGTGCCGCAGCGAGGAGCCGCTGAGCCTCAACCTGAAGCGCAAGATCAGCAACCTGTGCGATGTCGACGAGCGTGCGGTCGTCAATGCTGCCGATGCCCGCAACATCTACGAGCTGCCGCTGATCCTGCACGAGGAGGGCTTCGACGACATCGTCTGTGAGACGTTGCGCATCGACGCAGCCGTCGACCTGTCGTCGTGGGAAAAGGTTGTCGCCAACGTCGAAGCCGCCACTACACCAGTGAAGATCGGCCTGATCGGCAAGTACATCGACTTACAGGATGCCTATCTGTCCGTCGCCGAGAGCCTGCGCCATGCCGGCTTCCAGCACGGAGCCAAGGTGGAGGTCGACTGGATCCAAGCAGAGGACGTGGAGGGTCTGCTGGCCGCCGGCCGCCTCGCCGATCTCGACGGCATGGTCATCCCCGGTGGCTTCGGTGCTCGTGGCATCGAAGGAAAGATCGCCGCCGCCGAGTACGCCCGTACGCAGATGTTGCCCTGCCTCGGCATCTGCCTGGGAATGCAGGTGATGACCATCGAATTCGCTCGCCACGTGCTGGGCATGACCGACGCCAACTCGACCGAGTTCGACACCACCACACACTTCCCGGTGATCGATCTCATGGTGAGTCAGCGCGACATCAGTGACAAGGGCGGCACGATGCGCCTCGGCGCCTACTACGCCGTACTGACGCCCGGTTCCCAGGTGGCCGAGGCCTACGGCGAGCCGGTGGTCAGCGAACGCCACCGTCACCGCTACGAGTTCAACTCCGACTACCGCCACCGCTTCGAGGCGGCCGGATTCGTGTGCAGCGGCACGTCCCCGGACAAGCGGCTGGTGGAGTTCATCGAGCTGGCCGATCACCCGTTCTGGGTGGGGACGCAGGCCCACCCGGAGTTCAAGAGCCGCCCCGACCGAGCCCACCCGCTGTTCCGTGAACTGGTCGCGGCCTCCCTCGCCCGGCGTGCTCAACGCGAAGCCGCCGAGGTCTCCCCGGAACAGTTCGGCACACCCAGCGTGACCCAGATCGTCGCGTGACCGGCTTTCGCCACCTGCACGATCGCGAGGTCCATCAGGGCTACATCTGGAGCGTGGCCGTTGGCACCTTCGAGGCGCCGGACGGCTCCACCTTCGAGCGTGACATCGTTCGCTCGCCGGGCGCCGTCGCCGCCGTTCCGCTGCTCTTCGATGCCGAGGGCAATGCATCCGTGGTGCTGGTGCGCCAGTACCGCGCCCCGTACGACGAGTTCGTGATCGAGGTGCCGGCCGGCATGCGTGACGTCGCCGATGAGCCCACCGCCGACACGGCGCGCCGCGAGCTGATCGAAGAGGTTGGCCTGCACGCCGGCCACCTCGAGGAGCTGACCCGCTTCTACCCGTCAGCCGGGATGACGGACTCAGTCCTTCACCTGTTCGTCGCCACCGAGCTGACCCCTGTGTCGCAGGAGCTGCACGGTCCCGAAGAAGAACATCTCGAGGTGCTGCACGTGCCGTTCGAGACGGCGTTGGCAATGGTGGACGATGGCCGGATCCGCGACGCCAAGACCATCATTGGATTGCTGCTCGTGGCGCGCCGTTTGGAGCGGGGCGATGTGGGCGCAGAGGCACGTCCGGATACCGGCCGCACCATCGATACGGCAGGATCGAGCCAGCATGATCGAGCCAGCATGATCGAGCCGGCATGATCGAGCCGGCATGATCGACACGGCGCTGCCGCTGGCGGTGGAGGAGTTCTTGACCTGG
This sequence comes from Actinomycetota bacterium, assembly GCA_043745825.1. GTDB lineage: Bacteria > Actinomycetota > Acidimicrobiia > Acidimicrobiales > Ilumatobacteraceae > WLMZ01. The sequence continues at coordinate 5,893 of JAYTSB010000374.1, forward strand.
ATGGCCACCGAGCGGGGGCGGTCGGCCAACACCCTCGCCGCGTACCGGCGCGACCTCGACGGTTATTGCACATGGTTGCGCACGCGGCAGAGCGAACCAACAACGGTTGCCAGCACCGATCTGGTGGCATTCGTCGGTGGTCGCCGCGCCGGCGGTGCTGCGCCGGCCAGCGTGGCCCGCCAGCTCGCCGCAGTGCGCATGCTGCACCGTTTCCTGGTCGACGAGGGAATCCGCACGGACGACCCGACGGCCGACCTCGACGGCATCAGGGTGCCGGCGGGCATCCCCAAGCCCCTCACCGAGGCCGAGGTTGCGTCGTTGCTGGCCGCGGTCGTGGGGGACACGCCCGTGGCGTTGCGCGACCGGGCGCTGCTCGAGTTCCTGTACGCGACCGGCGCCCGCATCGGTGAGGCTGTGGGCCTGTCGTTGAGTGACATCGACCTCGACGCCGGGCTGGTGCGATTGTTCGGCAAGGGCAGCAAGGAGCGCGTCGTACCGTTCGGCCGTGCTGCGGGCAACGCGTTGGCCCGTTGGCTGTCGACGGACGGCCGGCGGTTGATGAGCCCCGATCGCTGGGCGCGGCGCGGTGACGCCGAAGCCGTGTTCTTGAACCATCGCGGCGCACGACTCAGTCGACAGTCGGCATGGTTGATCGTGCGCACCTACGGCGACACCTCGGGCTTGGCCAAGCAGCTCTCGCCGCATGTGCTGCGCCACTCGTGCGCCACCCACCTGCTCGACCACGGCGCCGACCTGCGCATCGTCCAGGAGATGCTCGGCCACGCCTCGATCAGCACCACCCAGGTGTACACCAAGGTGTCGCAGGAACGCCTGTGGGCGGTCTACCGCTCCGCTCACCCCCGTGCCGAGCGGCGCCGGTGACCCGTATCCGCCATCTCGTCCGCCGATTCCGCGGCGCGCTGTCGTCGGCTGCCCCGCCCGCCGCCGATGACGACTGGGCCGTTCGCCAGATGACACCGGCCGAGGCCGGGTTGTGGTGGGAGATGATGCACCAGGACCGACGGCACAGCGTGGAGGTCGCCCGGCGCTTCGTCGAGCACGTTCCGGACGCGCCGCGGGAAGCCGTGACCGCAGCGCTGTTGCACGACGTCGGCAAGAGCGACAGCCGTCTCGGCGTGTTGGCGCGGGTTGCCACCACCGTGTTGGGACCACGCACGGCACGCTGGCGCCGGTACCACGATCACGAACGCATTGGCGCAGCAATGCTGCGCGCCGTCGGCTCGGATCCGCTCACCGTCGCCCTGGTCGACGGCACGTCGACCGATCAGCGCCTCGCCGACGCGCTCCGCGCCGCCGACAACATCTGACCTGCACGCCGCCCGACCTCGACGACAGCTGACCTCGACGGTGACGTGACAGCACGCATCGGCCGGTTTCGGTCGATCGGTGCTGTCACCGCAGTGTGGGTTCGGCTTGACAGCGTGAACCGGCCGGTTTCGGTCGATCGGTGCTGTCACGGCGAGGTGTCCGCGCGACCGTGACGGGTCAGGGGGTGGGGCGCGACCGCGTGGTCAGGGCCACGATGCTCAGGATGGTGGCCGGCGATGCCGGCGGCGAGCACGATCCACAGACCGATGCCGACGTTGATGTCGATCCCGCCGAAATCGCCGAGGTTGTCGGCCTGGTTCTTGACGTCCGCGACGTCGATCACGCCGATCAGGGCGATGAGTGCGAACAGAGGGATGCCGGTGATGGCCGGCCACACGACGCCGCGGGCCACTGAGAACACGAACATCCCGCCGATGGCCAGGGCCAACACGATGGTGAGCTTGCCGTCGACGTCCAGGACATTGTTGGTGGCATTGCCGAAGTCGGTCTCGGCCTTGGCCCACGGCAATACGGATCCGACCGCCGCAACGGCCGCGGTGACAACGGCCAGGATGGCCACCGTTCTGTTGACTCGGCGTTTCGGCTGTACGGCCGGCTGCCATGCGCCGGGCGGGTAGCCGGGTTGCTGGTAGGCGGGCGGGTAGCCGGGTTGCTGGTAGCTGGTTTGCTGATATGGGGCGTTGGTCGGGTAGTTCAGCGGGTTCGGACCGTTCGGCGGTGGTGTTGGTGGCGCAACGCCACCGGGCGGAGGAGGGGGAGGAAGGCTCACCCGCCTGACGCTCGCTGTCAGCGGGGTAGCAGGCCGATGTTCGTGTACGTGCGGTCGAGCGTGGCGGCGGCGACCTCGCGTGCTTTGTGGGAACCCTTGCGCAGCAGGGTGGCAAGCTCGCCGCGATCGTCCATCAGTTCGCGGTAGCGGGCCTGAATCGGGCGGAGGAGCTCGACCACCGCCTCGCCGGTTGCGACCTTCAACGCGCCGTACTGCGTGTAGTCGGCGGCGACCTCCTGCTGGGTGCGTCCGGTGGCAGCGGCGTGGATGTCGAGCAGGTTGCTGACACCGGGCTTGTGCTCGCGGTCGTAGCGGACCTCGTTGTCGCTGTCGGTGACCGCGCGCTTGAACTTCTTCAGGATCGCCGCCGGATCGTCGAGCATGTTGATCAGCCCGGCATCGGTGGCAGCGGTCTTGCTCATCTTCGACGTGGGATCTTGCAGGTCCATCACCCGGGCGCCAGCGCGAGGCATGACGGCCTTGGGGACGACGAAGGTGGGTCCGAAGCGGCTGTTGAAACGCATCGCGATGTCGCGTGTGATCTCCACGTGCTGCCGCTGGTCATCGCCGACGGGAACCTCTTCGGGGTCGTAGAGCAGGATGTCCGCAGCCATCAGCGCCGGGTAGCTGAACAGACCAGCGGAGACGAACTCGCCCTCGCGCTTGGATGACTTGTCCTTGAACTGAGTCATCCGGCTGAGCTCACCGAAGCTGACGTTGCACTCCATGATCCACGACAGCTGAGAGTGCTCGGGCACGTGGCTCTGCACGAACACGGTGGCGACATCCGGGTCGAGTCCGACGGCGAAGAAGATCGCGGCCAGCTCGACAGTGGCCTGGCCGACCACGCCGGGACGCTCGGTGACAGTGAGTGCATGCAGATCGACGATGCCGTAGAAGCCGTCGGACTCGTGCTGGTCACGTACCCAGTTCCGCAGCGCCCCCAGGTAGTTGCCCAGCTGCATCTCGCCGGTGGGTTGGATGCAGGACAGCACGCGGGTCATCGGCGTTAGGCTAACGAGCGGTCGCTGGTTCGGTCTCACCATTTCGGGTTGTGGTGGCGGCTGGCCAGTAACGTGGTCTGGGTGGCCTACGACGTGTCGACTCCGGTGTTCGAAGGGCCGTTCGATCTCCTTCTCCATCTGATCCTGCGCGAGCAGGTGGACATCTACGAGGTGTCGCTGTCCACCATCGTCAACGCCTACCTCGTGGAGGTCGAGGCGTTGCAGAGCGTGGATCTGGACCTGGCCACAGAGTTCTTGCTGATCGCCTCGACGCTGGTCGAGCTGAAGGCGCGACGACTGCTGCCCGGGCGCGACGACATCGACCTCGACGACGAGCTGGCCGTGTGGGAAGAGCGCGACCTGCTGCTTGCCCGCCTGCTGGAATGCAAGACGTTCAAGGATGTGGCCAGCGTGTTCGCCAATCTGGCCGACGATGCGGACCGCTCCTTCGGTCGAGCAGTCGGGCCGGACGAGCGCTTCGCCGCCCTCGTGCCGGACCTGTTCGAGGGCGTCCGGCCCAAGCACCTGTACAACGCGTACGTGCGTGCCATCACGCCGAAGCCGGTACCGGTGGTCGACCTGTTCCACGTGTCGGCCGTACGGGCGAGCGTGGCCGACGCGATGACCGAGTTGCTCGACGAACTGCCCCGCGTCGGGCGGATCTCGTTCCGTCGCCTCACCAGTGGTCTGGTCGAGCGCATGGAGGTGATCGTTCGCTTCCTTGCGCTGCTGGAGATGTTCAAACAGGGCATGGTGGAGTTGGACCAGACAGAACGCTTCGGCGACATCGACATCGTGTGGGTAGGCCACGAGGCGACGGTGTCGGTGGGTGCGCTGGCAATCGATGACTACGAAGGCTGAGTGATGAGTGAGTTGATGAACGGTGCCGGGGCGTTCGGCGAGGACCGCGACCCGCAGTCGCAATCCGCTGACACGTCCGCCGAGTTGCCGAGCGGTGCACCGGCGACGCTGGACGCAGACATCGTGCGCGCCATCGAGGCCATTGTCCTGGTTGCCACCGAACCCGTGCCCACCGACCAGCTCGCCCAGCTGTTGGAGCAGCCGCTGGCCGTGGTGCACGAACTGTGCACGGGCCTCGCGGACGCCTACGACCAGGCCGGCCATGGGTTCCAGTTCGTCAGGGTTGCCGGCGGTTGGCGCTACCAGACGCACCCGGAGATGTCGCCATACGTTGAGCGCTACCTGCTCGACGGCCAGCGCGCCCGGATGAGCGGTGCAGCGTTGGAGACGCTCGCGATCGTGGCCTACAAGCAGCCCATCTCTCGCGCCCAGATCGCTTCGATCCGCGGGGTGGATCCCGACGGAGTGCTGCGCACGCTCGTCGCTCGCGGGTACGTCACCCAGGTGGCGATCGATCCCGGGCCTGGCCAAGCCGTACTGTTCGGCACGACCCCACAGTTCCTCGAGAAGCTCGGCTTGAACTCGCTGTCCGACCTGCCGCCGCTGGCCGATTTCGTGCCGGCCGCAGATGTCGTAGAGGCGCTGGAGTACGGCCTGCGCGCCCCGGACGCCGATCCCAAGCAACTCCGCGCCAACACCCCGATGCTGCCGGACCAGCAGTGACCGAGATCCGCGGTCGGCGGCCGTTGCGGACCCGGGACACGTCACCCGCCGCCGTCGACGCCGAACCGGTGCTGGACCGGCCCTTGGAGAAGCCGCTGTGGGAGCAATGGGCCGACCAGCGTGCTCTCGCCACCGGGGAGCGGCTGCAGAAGGTGCTGGCCCTGCGCAGCTGGGGGAGCCGGCGAGTGTGCGAGGAGCTGATCGCCGCCGGACGAGTGTCGGTCAACGGCGAGGTCGCCTTGCTCGGCCGGCGCGTCGACGTGGACACGGATCGGGTCGAGGTCGACGGCGTGCCCATCGGGCTCCGTCCGGACATCGTCTACTACCTGCTCAACAAACCCGTCGGGGTGATCACCACCGCCAGCGATCCGCAGGGTCGGCCCACGGTGGTGTCGCTGGTGCCGGCAGAGCCGCGGGTGTTCTCGGTGGGGCGCCTGGACGCCGACACCGAGGGGTTGCTGCTGCTCACCAACGATGGCGAGTTGGCCAACCGGATCTCCCACCCGAGCCACGGGGTGGACAAGGAGTACCTGGTGTCAGTCGTCGGCAACGTGCCGGCAAGTGCCCTGCGGCGCCTCCGCGACGGCGTGGAGTTGGAGGACGGCGTGACGGCGCCGGCGCGTGCCAGTCAGATCAGCCCGGGGGTGCTGCGGATCACCATCCACGAGGGCCGCAACCGCCAGGTGCGGCGGATGTGCGATGCGATCGGCTTCCCGGTCACCCGCCTGGTGCGCGTGCGGATCGGGCCGCTGCGCGACGCCTCGCTGGCACCGGGCGAGTGGCGCACGCTGACCCTGGACGAGGTCCGCGAGCTGGTCGAAGCTGTGGCCGGCGCCCCGCGCAGCTACGATCGTCGGCCGTGATCAACCAACGGCGCGCAAACATCATCGGCCTCGGCCTGATCGGTGGTTCCGTAGGCCTGGCGCTGCGCGAGCGCGGTTGGCACGTCAGCGGTGACGACCAGAACGCCGCCTGCGTGGATCGTGCCCTGGTGCTCGGTGCGTTGGATCGGGCCGGGCTCGACGAGGGCGCAGAGATCACCTTCGTGGCCACCCCGGTGCTCACCGTCGCCGACCAGGTGAAGCGGGCACTGGCCGAGACCACGGGCATCGTCACCGACGTCGGCAGCGTCAAGGGAGCGATTGCCGACGCCATCGAGGATCCCCGCTTCGTGGGCGGCCATCCCATGGCCGGCAGCGAACTGGAGGGCCTCGACGGCGCCGATGCCACGATGTTCACCGGTGCGGTGTGGGTGCTGACGCCGGTGGCAACCACTGCCGACGAGACGTTCGCGCGCACTGCCTCCATCGTGGCCGAGCTCGGCGCCGACGTCGTGGCGCTGCCCCCCGCACGGCACGATCAGGTCGTGGCCGTCGTCAGCCATGTGCCGCACCTGGCTGCTGCCACCCTGATGGGCCTGGCGTCCGAGCGTGCCGAGGAACACGCCGCACTCCTGCGGCTGGCCGCCGGTGGCTTCCGCGACATGACCCGCATCGCCAGTGGCCACCCGGGTATCTGGCTCGACATCTGTGCGGAGAACCGTGAAGCGATCCTAGACGGCCTCGACGGTTTGCTCGACGGCTTGCGGCGGATGCGCGACATCGTTCGCGACGACGATCGCGCGGCACTCCACGATCGCCTCCGCCGGGCTCGCGAGGCCCGCGCCAACCTGCCCACCCGGGGCACCCAGCCGAGCGAGCTGGCCGAGGTGCGCATTCCCATCCCGGACCGCACCGGCGCCGCAGCAGAGGTCTTCACGCTGGCCGCCGAGCTCGGTGTCAACATCGCCAGCTTCGAGGTCGTGCACAGTGTGGAAGGCAATCGAGGAGTGGCGATCGTGCTCGTCGATGCGCTTGCCGCCGATCTGTTCCGCGGTGGCCTGCTGGCCCGCGGCTTCCGTCCCGCCGTACAGCGGCTCGACTGATGACCGACGCGGTGTACCCGGTGCAGACCGCGGACCACGCCCTGGACGCGGTGGTGGAGGTGCCCGGCAGCAAGAGCATCGCCAACCGCGCCCTCGTGTGCGCAACGCTTGCTGAGGGGGTCTCGGTCCTGCACAACGTGCCCGGCGGCGACGACACCGCGGCGATGCTGGACTGCGTCGCGCTGCTCGGCGCCGGTGTGAATCATCACGACGACACGCGCGTCGAGGTGCACGGCACCGCGGGTGCACTGCACCCCGGTCCCCTCGTCCTGCAGGCACGCTTGGCCGGCACGACGTCGCGCTTCGTCACGGCGTTGTGTGCGTTGGGTACCGGCAGCTACGAGATCGACGGATTGCCCCCGTTGCGTGGCCGCCCGATGGCGCCGCTGCACGACGCGCTCGTGGCCATCGGCGCCGGGGTCACGTGTGGCGAGGTGTGGGGTCATCTGCCGGTCACCGTCACCGGGCGCACCGCGCGCACCGGGCACGCCGACAACGCCGACAACGCCGACAACGCCGCACCGATCGACGGTGCGGGCACCGTGCAGATTCGCGGCGACGTGAGCAGCCAGTACATCACGGCACTGATGCTCATCGCCCCCTGCTTGCCCGGCGGCTTGCGTATCGAGTTGACCACGCCCCTGATCTCTCGGCCGTACCTCGCCATCACCGCTGCGGTCATGGCCGCGTTCGGCGTGCGGAACGTGACGATCGAGCACGACGTCGTGACGGTGGGCCCCGGCAGCTACACGGCGGTGGACTATGTCATCGAGCCCGACGCGAGCACAGCGAGCTATCCACTGGCTGCTGCGGCCATCTGTGGTGGATCGGTGCGGGTTCCCGACCTCGGTCCGAATGCGCTGCAGGGCGACGCCGCATTCGCCGACGTCCTCGCATTGATGGGCTGCGACATCCGGCGCGACGACACGGGCACGACCGTGCGACGCGACGGCGATCTGCGCGGGATCGACATCGACATGGCCAATCTGTCCGACCTGGTACCCACCCTCGCGGTCGTGGCCCCGTTCGCCACGACACCCACGGAGATCACCGGCGTCGGCTTCATCCGCGCGAAGGAGAGCGACCGCCTCGGCGATCTCGCCCACGAGCTCACCAAGTGCGGCGCCCAGGTCACCGTGCTGGACGACGGCCTGCGCATCGAGCCCGGCATGGTCGATGGTGCAGCAATGGACACGCACCACGACCATCGGTTGGCAATGGCGTTCGGAATCCTGGGCTTGCGCGTCCACGGCGTACGCGTCCACGATCCCGACGTCGTCACCAAGAGCTGGCCTGCGTTCTGGACCTCGCTCGAGGCGATGCGCTCAGCGGGACACCACTGATGAGCGGCGAACGCCCCACGATCGCTGCATTCGATGTGGACGGCACGCTCACCACGCGAGACTGCGTGGTGCCTTTCCTGGAGAAGCTGGCCGGCCGAGTCCGGCTCACGGGTGGCGTGCTCGGCCAGCCCGTCGGCCTGGTACATGCCGTCGTGCGCCGCGATCGCGACCGGTTCAAGGCGCTCGCCGTGCGCGCCGCGTTCGCCGGTCGCCAGGCGTCTGTGGTCAATCGTCTCGGGCAGACCTACGCGGAGGCCGTGCACGAACGCTGGATGCGGCCGGACACGCCACGCCGGCTCACCTGGCACCGCGGGCAAGGACACCGGGTGGTGCTGGTGTCGGCGTCGCTCGGTACCTACCTGCATCCACTCGGTCGATTGCTGGGCGTGGACGCAGTGCTGTGCACCGAAGCAGCGGTGGGCGACGACGGCCGCTTCACCGGCGCGATGGTGGGGCTCAACTGTCGCGGCCCGGAGAAGATGCGTCGGCTGCGGGCCTGGATGCAGCAGATGGGCCTCGACGACGCGGACGTGTGGGCGTACGGCGATAGTGCGGGCGATCGCGAGATGCTCGCCGCTGCCCAGCACCGATTCCTCGTCAAGGACATCGAGATCTCGGCGGAGCCGGTGAGCATCTCGTGATCCGGGCGTTGATCAAAGAAGCTCGACCGAAGCAGTGGGCCAAGAACGTGCTCGTGTTCGCAGCACCCGGTGCAGCCGGCGTGCTGACCCACCGCGAGCCGCTGATCCGCAGCCTGGTGATCTTTGTCGCGTTCTGCATGGCCAGCGCCGGCACCTACTACTGGAACGACATCCTCGACGTCGAGGCCGATCGGGTGCACGCCAAGAAGCGGTTCCGCCCGATCGCCAGTGGCGCCGTACCCCTCGGCGTGGCCCGCGCGGTGGGCACCATGCTGTTGGTGGGCGGTCCGGCATTGGCGTTCACCACACGCTGGCAGGCCGGCGTGGCCTGCATCGTCTACGTCGTGCTCACCACCACCTACAGCAAGATCTGGAAGCACATCGCAGTGGTGGACCTGATCGCCGTGGCGGGAGGTTTCGTGGTGCGCGCCATCGCCGGCGCGACTGCGACCAACGTGCCGATGAGCTCGTGGTTCGTGCTCAGCACCACGTTCGGTTCGCTGTTCATCGTCACCGGCAAGCGCTACGCCGAGCTGCGCGAACTCGGCGACGCGCCGGCCCACGCCCGGGCCACCCTCGACGACTACTCGCTCGGATTCCTGCGCATCGTGCTGTCCATCAGCTGCTGCGCGACACTTGTCTCGTACTGCATCTGGGCGTTCGAGGGCAAGACCACCCGCGGCGTGGGCACGGTGGCCGTAAGCCAGTCAGCCATCACCACGGTGGGCCACTCGCACGCGTTGCTCTTCTACCAACTCTCGATCATCCCGATGCTCACTGCGCTCCTGCGCTACCTGCTCATCCTCGAGCAGGGCCACGGCGCGGCACCGGAGGAGATCTTCGCCTCCGATCGAACGCTGCAGATCCTGGGCGTGATCTGGGTCGTCGTCTTCGCCACAGGGGTGTACGTCTCATGACCACCAAACCATTGACCGAGGTGCTGCAGTCCGTCGCTGATGTCGACGGCTGGATGTCACCGGACCAGGCCGAGGCGCTGTACACGGCAGCTTCGGCATGCCATGCCGGTGACCAGATCGTGGAGATCGGCAGCTTCCGTGGTCGCAGCACCATCGTGCTTGCGTCCGCTGCGGCACCGGGTGTGGCGGTGGTGGCCATCGACCCACACGCCGGCAACGACCGCGGGCCGAACGAGCTCGATGGCTACGCCGCCGAGGCCAGCGAGGACCACGACGTGTTCAACGCCAATCTCGCCGCCGCCGGCGTGAGCCAGCGCGTGCGCCACGTTCGCGAGATGAGCGACCAGGCCCACGCCGCCGTGGATGGCGACATCACCGTGCTGTACATCGACGGCGCACACCGCTACGCGCCGGCCCGCCAGGACATCGAGCAGTGGGGCGCTCGCGTG
>JAYTSB010000375.1:0-1877 GCA_043745825.1 Actinomycetota bacterium
CACAGAACCCACCACCAGCTGACGCGAGCAAGACAACCCGCAGCGCGCCCGCAGGGCGCACCCACACACCACGGCGCCCCGGCGCCGGCACTGACCCCACTCCCCCACGACCTCGAGGTGAGACGAGCAGCTAGCCGCCTCGCCGTCCCGCCCTCGGCGCGCTGGTCGCCGAGCTGTGCGCACCTCTTCAGCGGTCCTCAAGAAGGCCGGGTGCAGCCAGCACGACGTCGAGATCGGCGACTCATGTGCTTTGCCGGTCAGCGCTCAGATCTTGACCGCTGCCTCCAGGAACGAGGAACCTTCGCCTTGAGTGCACGCACCATGGGGGTTCACAATGCAGCGCGCCGGAGAAGGTATCGCGAGGGTCTTGGCGGCCCTTGGAATCGTCGTGTCGACCGGGTGGGGGATCTGGTTCGGCTGGGCTGCTCTTGTCGGTGGATCCGTCTGGGTGCCGGGTGGCCGCGTCGTCTTCGCTCAGGGGTCGATCTTGATGGCGGCTCTTGTCGTCTTCATCGGGATCCCGATCCTCGACACCGTCGTCTACTGGATCACGATGGCGCTCGTGCTGTTAGTCACCCTGCCCCTTGCGGCCGCGTCCGCCCGGGGTCGGCATGGCGCGGTGCCTCAGCGGCGAGAGGAGGCCGCTTCGAACGAGACGCGCGTCGTCGAGTTCAGTGACGGTACGGGCGCAGTCTTCACCAAGGATGGCCACCACGTGACCTGGCGGTACGTCGGCGTTGAGGGCGAGCCGAACTTCATGCTGCACATCGCTGTCCAGAGAGCGTTGACCCGGGAGCAGTTGAGCGCGGGCGAAGCGCCGTGGTTCCCGGAGATTGCTGAGCAACTGGCTCAGGAGCACGCGGAGCAGGAGCGTCCCACGCATCGTGGCGAAGATGAGGCGACTCTCTTCTGACCTGGTCCCCGGCCGCCTCGGTGTTCGTCACGAGAGCCCTACGCCGGCGTCGGCGGAACTCCTCACGCGTCGACGTCGCCGCACAACACATGGGCCGCCCGCAGGGCGCCCCGGCGCACCACGGCGCTCAGTCGCCGCGGTGCCGGCACTGACCCCACTCCCCCACGACCTCGAGGTGAGACGAGCAGCTAGGAGCCCTGCGGGCGACTCGCTGCGAGCAACACCCCAGGCGGCAGGCGCGACGTCGCGTCGACGATGCCTGGGGAGGAGGTCTGCTCGACACCAGGATCGCGAGTCTTGCTCAACATCTTCGTGTTTGAACGAGCGATAGAACAGTCGTTAAGTCCGCAATAGAGTTGAGATCCACACTACGAACTAAGCGGGATTGGCTGCAAATAGTCTTGAAGGTGTTGATGCGATGCCGCGTAACATCGCGGAGAGAATAACTGGGAGAACCGTTAACGAGACGAAGCGTTAACGAGCGAACTGAGTAGTTGACTCCACCGCTCAGACATACATGCAGGTCAGAGGCTCGGCGTCACGTCAGGACCGCCCAGAGCCCGACCGTCTGTGCCTGACTATCGGACCCGTCCGCGACCAGTCGATGTCGACTGGTGTGCCGATATCCCCAACAACTTCCATTCTCGTGCAATGCGTGCCATGCTTGGCGCACGAAAGCCCCCGCCGATCGGCTAAGGGGCTGCCGGACCCGCAAGGGCTGTCATGTGTTCTGGACGGAACACGCCAATGGTAGCGCTCTGACACTTTCGTGCCGAGGCTCGCGGGCCGGCCGGCATGGAAGGAGTCGTCGTTCGATGGTGGTTGCAAGGGCATGGTGCACGCCCGGCGCGTGCAAAGCGTGACGGAGGTACGGCTGGACCGCGGCGCACTGCGGCGCGGTCCAGCTGGTGGGGCAGTGCGCGCCGTGCGCGCTCCGCTGGGTGCCCGCCGGCCGCGAGCGGCC
>JAYTSB010000376.1:0-8690 GCA_043745825.1 Actinomycetota bacterium
CCCAATGGCCATCGACGCGGCGCGAATGGTGAACACGCTCCTGCACGAGGCCACCGGTGAGGACGGCCTCACGTTCTTCTGCAACTCCGGGGCCGAGGCCAGTGAGGGTGCGCTCAAGCTCGCCCGCAAGTTCGGTGGGCGCGGTCGACACGTGGTGGTGTCGGCCTATGGCAGCTTCCACGGTCGCACCCTTGCTGCGCTCGCCGCCACCGGCCAGCCCGCCAAGCACGAACCCTTCTTCCCGATGCCTGACGGCTTCCGCCACGTCGCCTTCGGCGATGTCGATGCGCTGCGTGCCTCCATCGACCCCTCCGTGACTGCGGTGTTCATCGAGACGGTGCAGGGCGAAGGCGGTGTGGTGCCGGCTCCGCCCGGGTACCTGCGCGCCATCCGTGATCTGTGCGACGAGCGGGGGATGCTGATGATCGTCGACGAGGTGCAGACCGGCTTCGGGCGCACCGGGCACTGGTTCGGGTTCCAGCACGAGGCCGTTGTCCCCGATGTGGTGACGATGGCCAAGGCGATGGGCAATGGATTCCCCGTCGGGGCCATCTGGGCCCGGACCGAGATCGCCACGGCATTCCAGCCGGGCGATCACGGCAGTACCTACAGCGCCAACGCGCTCGCCGCTGCCGTGGTTCGTGCCGTGATCACCGAGATGCGCCGCATCGATGCCCCGGCGCTGGCCGCCACCCAGGGTGCGTACCTGCGCGAGCATCTCGCCACGGTGCCGGGCGTGGCGTCGGTCCGCGGCCAGGGCCTGCTGCTGGCCGCAGAGCTGGAGCCCGGACGCGATGCCAAGGACGTGTACCTGCGGCTGCTGGAGGCTGGCGTGGTGTCCAACGCTGTCACCGGCACCGCCTTGCGCTTCGCGCCGCCGCTGACGGTGTTGCGTGCCGAGATCGATGAGGTCGTCGCCGCGTTGCGGGGCGTGCTCGCGTGACACTGCGTCACTTTCTCGAGATCACCGACCTGTCCGCGGCCGAACTGCACGAGGTGCTCGACCTCAGCGTTGCCGAGATTGCGTCGCTTGGCGAGCCGATGCGCGGTGAGGGCGCAGCGTTGATCTTCGAGAAGCCGTCCAACCGGACCCGGCAGAGCATGGAGATGGCGGTCGTTCAGCTCGGCGGCCACCCCGTGTACACCCGAGGTGAGGAGGTCGGCTTCGACGTGCGCGAACCGGTGGAGGACGTGGCCCGCATCATGGCCGGGTACCACGCGGTGCTCGCCGCCCGCGTGTTCGACCATCGCATCGTGCAACGGATGGCAGCGGTCAGCACCGTGCCGGTGGTGAACATGCTCAGCGACCACAGCCATCCGCTGCAGGCGCTGGCCGACACGCTCACGATGCAGCAGGAGCTCGGCCCGCTGGCCGGGCGTACCGTTGCTTACGTCGGGGACTTCAACAACGTCGCCCGTTCCCTGGCCGAGGCGTGCGTGCTGCTCGGCGCGCATGTTCGGTTCGGTTGCCCAACCGGCTACGACGCGCCCGACGGCGAGCTGGCCCGCATCGACTCACTCGGCGAAGGCACGGTGATGCAGACGACCGATCCCTTCCTCGCCGTCGAGAGCGCCCATGCGGTGCACACGGACACCTGGACCTCGATGGGCCAGGAAACCGAAAAGGCAGCACGGATGGAGGTCTTCGGTCACTACCAGGTGACGCCGGCGCTGCTCGACGCGGCATCACCCGGTGCCATCTTCATGCACTGTCTGCCGGCCTACCGCGGCCTGGAGGTGGCGGCCGACGTCATCGACGGTCCGCAGTCACGGGTCGTGCCGCAGGGTCATAACCGCATGCACGCCGCTCGCGGCCTGCTCGCCTTCGTGCTCGGCACGAGAACGGAGCGTTCCCGATGACCACCAAGGTCCAACGTCAGCAGACCGTCGCCCGACTGATCGGCAAGCATCCGGTGACCAGTCAACCGCAGCTCCTCGACCTGCTCGCCGCGGAGGGCATCAGTGCAACGCAGGCCACCGTGTCCCGCGATCTGGAGGACCTCGGCGCGGTCAAGGTGCGGGTGCCGGGTGGCGACACGGTCTACGCGATCCCGGAGTTCGAGCCGAACCGCATCGCCCCGGAGGATCAGCTACGGCGGGTCATGGGGGAGTGGGTGGCCGAGGTCCGCCATGCTCACCACAACGTTGTGATCCGCACCCCGCCGGGCTGTGCGCATGTCGTGGCGTCGGCGCTCGATCGTGCGGGCATCACCGGCGTGCTGGGCACCGTGGCCGGTGACGACACGCTGCTGGTGATCGCCGATGAGACAACCACCGGTGCCGCCCTGGCCGCGAAGCTGCGCGATCTCGCCGGCGTGGATCCGGTGCGCTGATGTCCGGCGAAGCCCACGACGCTGACCGTGATGAAGCGGTCGGGGCCAAGACGCTGTGGCACGGCCGCTTCGAGGGCGGTCCGGCCGAGGAGCTGATGGCCTTCACGGAGAGCCTGTCGTTCGACAAACGACTGTGGCCCGACGACATCGACGGCTCCCGAGCGCACGTGCGTGGGCTTGCTGGGGCCCAGATCATCGCCCAGCACGAGTGCGATGCGGTGCTCGCCGCACTCGACGCCGTCGGCGTCGAGATGGCCTCCGGCACGTTCGTGTTCGTGCCCAGCGACGAGGACATCCACACTGCGGTCGAGCGGCGCGTGACTGAGCTCGCCGGCGCTGCGGGCGCCAAGCTGCACACCGGCCGCAGCCGCAACGACCAGTCGGCCACGGGCGTGCGCCTGTGGCTGAAGCGCGAGCTGATGGTGGTGGCCCGGCGCATCGTTGCCCTGCAGACCGTGCTGCTGGACCGTGCCGCCGAGGTGGGCGACGCTTACCTGCCCGGGTACACGCACATGCAGCGTGCCCAACCGGTGCTGCTGGCCCATCACCTCCTCGCCCACGGCTGGGCGCTGGGGCGCGACCTCGACCGTATCCGCGACACGATGCGGCGGGTCGACGTGTCGGTCCTCGGCGCCGGTGCGCTCGCGGGTTCCTCACTGCCGCTCGATCCGCAGGCATCGGCCGAGCGCCTCGGCTTCGCCGCGGTCTTCGAGAACTCACTCGACGCCGTTGGTTCACGCGACCACATCGCCGAGGCTTTGTTCGATCTGACCCTGGTGGCGATCGACCTCTCCCGAATCGGCGAGGAGTGGGTGCTGTGGACCACCGAGGAGTTCGGTTTCGCCCGGCTCGACGACGGCTACGCGACGGGCTCGTCGATGCTGCCGCAGAAGAAGAACCCGGACATCGCCGAGCTCGCTCGCGGCAAGGCCGGCCGCATCATCGGCGACCTCACCGGATTCCTGGCCACGATGAAGGGTTTGCCGCTCAGCTACAACCGCGACTACCAGGAGGACAAGGAGCCCCTGTTCGACGCGATGGATCAGGTGCGCCTCGGGCTCGGCGCGCTCACCGGCATGATCGCAACGGCCACCTTCGACGTGACGCGGATGCAGTCGGCGGCGGACAGCGAAACCGGGTCGGCCACCGATCTCGCCGAGTGGCTCGTGGTTCGCGGGGTGCCCTTTCGCGAGGCCCATGCGATCATCGGCGCGCTCGTGCGCAGCACGCTGGCCGGTGACGGCTCGTTGCGCGATCTCGTGACCCAACATCCTCGGCTCGGTCCTGATGCAGCGGCCCTCGTGGCCCCCGGCGTTTCCGTCACCCGGCGCACCACGCGCGGTGGCGCCGGCCCCGGCCCGGTGGCAGCTCAGCTGTCCCGATTCCGTGACGCCGTGCAGCGGTGGTCGACGTGGGCCGACGGGAACGCCGGGGACCACGGAGCCGACGTTCGATGAGTTACACGCACACCATCCGCGTGCGCTACGGCGACTGCGACATGCAGAAGGTGGTGTTCAACGCGCACTACATGGCCTACTGCGACGACGCAGTGGACACCTGGTTCCGCACGATCCTGGCCCCGGAGGATGCCGGTGGTTTCGAGGCGCTCGGCTTCGACTTCATGCTCAAGACGACCACCATCACCTGGCACGCCCCACTGGTGTTCGGCGACACCGCCGAGCTGGCGTGCGAGATCAAACGCTGGGGCAATGCCAGCTTCGACGTGGCGGTGGAGGGCACGGCGGGTGGGTCGCCCCGGTTTTCGGCGGTGATCACCTACGTCAACGTGTCGCCCGAAGACCATCGCCCGCGTCGCATCCCCGAGATCGTGCGGGAACGCTTGTCGTGATGCGCAGGGTGTCGCGATCGCTGCTGGCCGCGGACGCTGACGTGGTGGCGCCACAACTCCTCAATCGGTTGCTCGTGGTGGGTGCCTGCGCGGGTCGGATCGTGGAGGTCGAGGCGTACCGGGCAGACGACCCGGCCAGCCATTCCTTCCGCGGCCGAACGAAGCGCAACGCAGTGATGTTCGGTCCGGCCGGGCACCTGTACATCTACTTCACCTACGGCATGCACCACTGCGCCAACGTCGTCACCGGCGGGCAGGGCGATGGCCAGGCCGTGCTGATCCGCGCGGTGGAGCCCGTGCGTGGCGCCGAGGAGATGATTGCCCGTCGCGGTCGTGGCACGCACATCGCCGATGGACCGGGCAAGCTGTGCCAGGCGTTCGGTCTCGACCTCTCGGTCAACGGCGTCGACCTGTGCAGCGCTGGAACCATCGGCTTGTTCGACGACGACACCGCTGCCCCCGAGCAGCCAGACGTCTCGACGCGCATCGGCATCCGCGTCGGCGTCGACACGCCGTGGCGTTGGCGGGTCCCGGCGCGCTGATCCTGAATGGTCAGGCGCCCGCGCGCCAGCGCACGTCGGCGCCGTGGTAGCCGACATCGGCCAGGTGTCGCTCCTCGCCCCCGGGCCAAGTGGTGACCCGCAGGTCGGCGTGCTCAAGCGTCGCCGGCTCCATCCGCAACCAGCACAACGGGCGATCGGTGGTGGCGGTCGCGCCGGCCTCGCTGAGCGCCCCGCGCACTGCATCACGGGTGTCGGCCGGGAGGTACTGCCAGACGATCGAGTGGAACACCACGGTCACAGCACCGGTTGCGGTGCCATCGCGCAGTTGGCGGGCCAGCCACACACCGGCGTCTTGGGCCTCCACCAGCACCGGAATGGTGCGGGCCACCATGATCGCCGCGTGCAGCCGGGCGATGCGATCGAGTTGGTCCGGCCACACGAACGACAGCAACGCCGCTCGTCCGTGGTCGGTCGAGACGTCGATCGGGCTGATGTCGCTGGCCCTCCGTCGGGCCACCAGCGGCCCATTGCTCAGATCCGGGAGCAGGTCGGGCGGCGAAGCCCGCCACCACGTGGGACCGAACTGCACCGAGCTGTTCGAATCTCCGCACCGCGACGCGCCGGTGTCGAAGCCGTAGTGATCCCATCGCGAGAGCAGCCCGGCAGAGCTGCCAATCTCAATCTGGTCGATCGGCAGGCCGTACCCGGCGGAGATCCAGGCCATCCCCGACGCCAGCACCGGTGCGCGGCCGACCTCGTTGGTCTGCACATTGCGAAGCAGGCCCGCCTCGAACTCCTCGCGCTGCGCAGCAACGGTGGACAAGAACTCGGCGGTGACTGCAGCGCCGTCGCGGTCGCCGCGCCAGGTGCCACCGCACGAGGGATACAGGGCGGCCAGCCCCCGGGCACCACCGGTGAGGGCAAGGCGGTGGCCGGTGGCCAGGTAGCGCAGCGGCACGGCGTCGTGCACGGGTCGCTCGCTCACACCGTCGAGCAGTTCAGCCGTCAGCCCGCCGCGTCGGTGATCGTCCACCAGGCCGCGCAGCAGGTTGGCGTACAGGAAGGAGCCCACTGTCTCGCACGACCTGGCTTGGGCGGCGAGCGCGTGCTCCATCGACTCGCCGGTTCCGGACACGGCCCGGACCCCGTCAGTCGATCTCGGTGGCGATGACGTGCATGATCTCGTCCACCGTGTGGTGTGGCTTCATCTCGTGGATCGCCCAGGTGGCGCCATGGCGTTCGTACTCGGACATTGGATGGTCGGGCGTGGTCATCAATGCGAAGTCGAAGCCGTCCAGTGAGCCACGCTCGCGGGCCACCACCTCGACCAGCTCGGCGAAGCGGTCCGGGGAGATGACCGTTGGGCACAGGCCCTCATAGCGCGCGGCGCGCCGCACCGGAGCGAGGTTGTCGCCGCGCGTGGCCAGCCAGAACGGCACACGTGGTTGTTGCACGCCGGTGGGGGCGAGGGTGATGCCGTCGATCATGAAGTGCGCGCCGTGATGCACGACGTGCTCGCCGCGCAACATCTGGTCGAGCAGGCGCACGCCTTCTTCCAGCATCGAGCCGCGTACTTTTGGGTCGAGCTCCTCGGCGGTGCGGGTCAGCTCGCCGCCGGAGTCCACACCGAGGCCGAGGCCAAGGATCAGCCGGCCCCGCGAGGCCAGGTCGAGCGTGGCCACCTCACGCGCCAGCTTCAGCGGGCGGCGTCGGGCGATCGGCGTCACCAGCGGCCCGATCTTGACCCGCTGTGTGCTCATGGCGATCGCGGTCATCGTGATCCACGGGTCGGCGATGAGCGTGGCCTGTTCCACGGGTCGGAGCAAGTGGTCCCAGACGAACACGGCGTCCCACCCGGCCTCCTCGGCAGCGATGGCGAGGTCCACGACCACATGGGGATCGGACAGGGCGCCGAAGGGGGGTAGGGACAGGGCGTGGTGCATTGCGTCAACCTACTGTCCATGCGGTCACCGGCCAGGCAACCGGTCGTCCCGTCGGCGGGGGGTTCAAACCGGGAGGAGATGTCGGCGGGAGATGGCAGCATGGTGCGCGTATGGACCTTCTCGCCGACCTCGCCGCCCGTGGGCTCATCCACGACACCACCGACATCGACCATCTGAGGTCACGTCTGGCGGAAGGTCCGATGTCCCTGTACGTCGGCTTCGATCCGACAGCGGACTCGCTGCACGTCGGCCACCTCGTCGGCCAGCTGTACCTGCGCCGGTTTCAGCTGGCGGGGCACAAACCATTCCCCCTCGCCGGCGGCGCCACCGGCATGGTGGGCGACCCGTCGGGGCGTAGCGACGAGCGCAACCTCCTCGATCTGGAGACATTGCGGTACAACGTGTCACGCATCGAGATGCAGCTCCAACGCCTCCTCGACTTCACACCGGGCACCACCCAGGCCGTGATCGTCAACAACGCCGACTGGACCGAGCCGCTCCGCATCCTCGACTTCCTCCGTGACGTCGGTAAGCACGTCACTGTCAACCAGATGCTGGCCAAGGACTCGGTGCGCAGTCGCCTGGATTCGGACACCGGCCTGTCGTTCACCGAGTTCAGCTACTCGCTGCTGCAGGCCAACGACTTCCGCCACCTCTACACCCAGCACGGCGTGGAGCTGCAGGCCGGGGGATCGGATCAGTGGGGCAACATCGTGGCCGGAGTCGACCTGATCCGGCGCAGCACGGGCCAGGCTGCTCACGCCATCACCCATCCGCTCGTCACCAAGAGCGACGGCACCAAGTTCGGCAAATCGGTGGGCGGTGCCGTGTGGCTCGATCCCGACAAGACCTCGCCGTACGAGTTCCGCCAGTTCTGGGTGCAGGTCGACGATGCCCTGGTGGGTCGTTACCTGGAGATGTTCTCGCTCCACCCGCTCGAGGAGATCCGGGCCACGCTCGAGGACCATCTGGTCGCGCCAGAGCGGCGCCTCGCCCAACGTTCGCTCGCGACCGAGATGACGGCGCTCGTCCATGGTCCGCAGGCGGCACAGGCCGCCGAGGAGGCCGCGGCGGTGCTGTTCGGCGGCGATCCCATGGCCGCGTCGGAGGCGGCGCTCGCCGTCGTCGCCCGCGAGGTGCCCTCGTCGTCGTTCCCAGCGGTGCACCTCACCGACCTGGTCGGGCTGCTCGTACACACCAAGCTGGCCAGCTCGAACGGCGACGCGCGACGAACGCTGCAGCAACGGGGCTTTCGCGCGAACGGGGTGTCTCTGGACGAGAACGCCCAGCTCAGCGAGGTTCCGCTGCTCCACGGGCGGTACCTCCTGCTGCGCAAGGGCAAGGCCAATCATCACCTCGTCGAAATTTCTTGAGAAGGGGTTGTCGCAGCGTGGCGCGCTGGATAGTGTTTCACCTCGCTCCGGACCGCGGAAACGCACCGGAAGCGACACCAACACCAGCGAGGTGAGCCCGAAAGGCAGCCCCACAGGTATGTGTCGCAGAGCCACGGCTCCTTGAAAATGGAAGAGAAGACTGAACGATAGTGCGGGCAGCACATCGCTTTTGCGATGGAGCTGCTTGTCAATTCCGGTCGGCGAACGACTTCTGTTGTCGTCGACCAACATGAATACAAAGAAGAGCAGGACCCGGCGCTGTACACCGAGCTATTCCCTCGGATGCGCTGGAGCTCTCAAAAAATGAACGACGCTCGAGCAATCGAGCAAGTTCTTGTCGGAGAGTTTGATCCTGGCTCAGGACGAACGCTGGCGGCGTGCTTAACACATGCAAGTCGAACGAGATCCAAGCGTTAGCAATAACGTGGAAGATCTAGTGGCGAACGGGTGAGTAACACGTGAGGAACCTACCCCGGACTCAGGGATAACAGACGGAAACATCTGCTAATACCTGATGCCGTCGGAGCATCACATGGTGCACTGACGAAAGAATCTCGGTTCGGGAGGGCCTCGCGGCCTATCAGCTAGTTGGTGGGGTAACGGCCTACCAAGGCATCGACGGGTAGCTGGTCTGAGAGGATGATCAGCCACACTGGGACTGAGACACG
>JAYTSB010000377.1:0-2922 GCA_043745825.1 Actinomycetota bacterium
TCGCGCTACGAGACCCACGACGTGCTGGACGTCGATCCTGCCCGAGAGCGACTCATCGAGCTGCACGTTGACGACGTCGCCGACCTGTGAGTCGTCGGCTGGGGCGTGGCCCAGGACCCCGATGTCCTCGTCGACCACGCCACCATCGACGACGTCGCCGGGGCGCGGTCCACGGTGATCGGGCTGCTCGTGGTGTTCGGCCTGGCCGCGGTGTCCGCGGTGTCCGCGGTGTCCGCGGTGCCGGCGCTGGGTTGGCTCTACGTGCTCGTCAACCGCCGTGACTGGGCTGAAGCCGACGCACCAACAGTGCGGTGAGACCCCTGACCCTCCACACGGCGCGGCCGGGCGGCAGGTGACGTCACACGCCCCGAGAGGCGCTCGCGTCGGGCCCACGGCCCTCGGCTGTCAACTTCGGATCGGTTTCCGACCCAGGTCACGCGGCCTGTTGCGCCCGGGGTGGCCCGGTGGTCTGGATGGAGCCGTCGGGATACGTGATCGTCAGTGATCGATCGGCGTGCAGCACGAGGAGCCAACCACCCTCGTGGACGGCGTGGTGGTGCCGCGAGCACAGTGGGAGCAGGTTGGACAGATCCGTCGGGCCGAGGTGCTCGACCCACCAGCGGACGTGGTGGGGTTCGCAGTGCCGGCCGAGGACGTGGCAGCCGGGGATCGCGCACGTCGGGTACATCGTCCGGAGCGCCCGCCGTTGCTGCTTGGTGGCCAGCCGCGTCCGGCGCCCTTCGTCGAGCACGACCCCGTTCGAGCCGAGCACGATCGGGATGATGCCGGCCGTGCATGCCAGCCGCCGATACGACGCCACGGGCAGATCGAGATCGTGACCCGGGTCGATGATCGAACGCTCGTGCAATCCGTGCAGCATCGTCTCCCAATCGACCACCACGACGAGATCGATGTGATCGCCCACCGTCTCGATGTCGCCGGCCTCGTCGTCGGGCACCGCGCTGCCCACGCCGGTAACGAGCCGCACCAAGGCCATTGCTCGCAGCCAATCCTGTCGATTCTCGCCGTCCGGGCACTCCGGCGGCACGCCGCCGTGGAACATCGCCTCGACCGCTGCCTCCAGCGCGGCGATGAACGCGAGACCCGTCGCCGGGTCGAGCTCGCCCGCCATGCGCAGCATCCCGGTGATCTGGTCGGTCCAGGTGCGGAACCGGTTGGCCCGCTGCTGCTTCTCGAGCCGCACGCAGCCCTCCGTCTCGTCGAGGCGGGCGATTCGCTCCTCAAGCTTTCGGGAGAACTGCTCCGGGGTGGTGCGTGAGGCCAGGTTCGCCAGCCCCTGCCCATCGGCCGCGAGTTCGCCCCGTCGCTCGCCCAAACGATCCAAGGCGCCAGTGAGCCGGTCGACATGATCGGTGGAGACGTCTCCTGCCGCGAGCGCATCCTCGACCTCGGGCACCTCGCCCAGGGTGGCCGCCCGCTTGACTTCCGCGTTCGCCTTCGACAACGACGATCTCGACGCCGACGCAACGTCGTTCTCCGGCGACGTGCCCGGCTCGGCAAGGTCCAGCAGCGCACGAGCGACCTGCGCTCGCCGCGCCGCGATCCAACCGGATGCCTTCCCGAGCAACGACAGCTCGCCCTGGAGGCCCGCCCGTGTCATCAGGGTGAGGTCCAGGTGGGCGTGCGCAGCAACCATCGCGAAGAGGTGATCCGTGTCGATCCCACCGCCCCGATCGTTGCCCGAACCCGCCGCCGAACTCATGCGACCATCATCGCAAAAGGGTGTGACAGCCATCATGTGATCACCCTCGGCGCCGAGCTGTCGGGGGCAGAATCTGGGTGGTGGTCCCGTGGTCGGGTCTGACCCTGGGTGTGACTGACCGACGTGTCTTTTCTCTGAATTGTCGGCCCTTCATACGGGATCACCACCCGGACGGCCTCGCCCGGCAAGTGACCTCATAGGAACCTGTTGACGCAGACCCCTGGCTGTCTTGTCCGGGTGAGCGTGGCCCTCCCAACCCCACCCGTTGCAAGAGAGACCTGGGAAGGACCAACCACCATGATGGCATACGTTGACCGTCGCGTCACCGGCGGTGTCGACACCCACGACGACGTCCACGTCGCCGCCGTGCGCGACACAGCGACCGGACGCACCGTCGATACCGGATCGTTCCCGACGACCACCGCCGGCTACAACGAGCTGCTCGGCTGGATGAACGATCACGGCATCGTCGATCGGGTCGGTGTCGAGTCGACCGGCAGCTGGGGCGCCGGTCTCACCCGCTACCTGACCGCGGCCGGGATCGAGGTGATCGAGGTCAATCGCCCGGACCGCAAAGCGCGCCGGGCCGACGGCAAGACCGACACCCATCGACTCAGTCGCCGCGGCACGCGCAGTGATCTCCGGGCGAGCGACCGGCACGCCAAAGACCCGGGACGGCAGCGTGGAAGCGATCCGCCGACTCGAGATCGTCTACCACGCTGCCAGCAAAGACCGGACCCGGGCGATCAACCAGTTCAAAGCGATCATCGTCGCAGCCCAACCGGGTTGCGACACCGGCTCCGTGACGGTCTGTCGCTGCGAAACCAGCTCGCCAGAGCCCGCCGATTCCCCGACAACCACCCCGACCTCGTCGAGCAACAAACCGTTTCGCGCTCCGTGAGCTCGCCCGCCGGATCGAGTTCCTCGACACCCAACTGGCACGCCTCGAGGCCCGCATCCGTGAGATCGTCGTTGCCCACTGCCCGGCGCCGATCGGCCTGTCGGGTGTCGGCCCGCACTCCGCAGCACAATTGCTCGCCGCAGCTGGCGACAACCGAACCGGATCCGTTCCGAAGCAGCATTCGCAAAGCTCTGCGGCGCCTGCCCGATGCCCGCCTCGTCGGGCAAGACCAACCGGCATCGCCTCAACCGTGGCGGCGACCGCCGGGTGAACAACGCGCTGTTCACGATCGTGCTGA
>JAYTSB010000378.1:0-2425 GCA_043745825.1 Actinomycetota bacterium
TGCCCGTGCCCGCTGGCGAATACCTCCACTTCCGGCTCGTCACGCAGTACGGCGACGCAGCGCACCGCCCCGAGCCCGGCGATGTGATCAACTATCTGGTGTGGTGCCGGCAGTGGGACAGCGAACAGTGACACCCGCACACTGCAAGCCCTGTCCGTGTCTCGCAGCAGTCCGCGCAAACGGCACTGTCCCCTGCAGGCCGGCTCGGTAAGGTCGGCCCATGCGCAGCGCTCTCGTGTTGAATGCGACATTCGAGCCGCTGAGCGTCGTGCCGTCCCGCCGGGCGGCGTGCCTGATCCTGGCCGACAAGGCCGACCTCGTCGAGGACGACGGCACCCACCTGCACTCCGCCACGCTGTGCCTGCCCAACCCGTTGGTGATCCGTCTGCGCTACGTCGTGAAGGTTCCGTACCATCGGCGCACGGCGTTGTCGCGTCGCGCCGTGTTCGTTCGCGACGATCACCGCTGCCAGTACTGCGGCGGACATGCGGACTCCATCGATCACGTCATGCCCCGGTCACGCGGCGGCCGCAACGAGTGGGAAAACGTCGCCGCGGCATGCCGGCCGTGCAACCTGCACAAACGCGACCGCACGCCGGACGAGGCCGACATGCGCCTGGCGCGTACGCCGCGGGCGCCGCGTGAACAGGCGTGGGTGACCATCTCGGTGGGTCGGGTGCCCGAGGCCTGGAAGCCCTACATCGCCGCGGCATCCTGAAGCGCCGATGTGGCACATCGAGACCCATCGCGGGAGTGCCGCTGCGTTCCACGCACGTGAGCTGCCGGACCCACTGATTCCCACCGTGTGGTGGTTCGAGGTCGCGTCGTCAGCGCTGGTGCTCGGCTCGTCGCAGCCGATGGAGCACGTCGACCTCGCCGCCTGCGCACAGGGTGGTGTGGAGGTCGTGCGCCGGCGCAGCGGCGGGGGAGCAGTGCTGCTGCAGCCGGGTGACGCGATGTGGGCGGACGTCCTGGTGCCCCGCAACCATCCCCGGTGGAACGACGACGTCGGCCGCTCGGCGTGGTGGTTGGGCGAGTGCTGGCAGGCTGCGCTGGAGTCGCTCGGCGTGGGGGGCACGTCCGTGCACCGGGGGCCGATGGTGCGTACGGCATGGTCGGAACGGGTGTGCTTCACCGGGGTCGGCGGGGGTGAGGTGATCCGCAACGGTTCCAAGGCCGTCGGGATCAGCCAACGGCGAACGAGGCTGGGGGCCCGGTTTCAGTGCGCGCTCTATCACACCTGGCGGGCCGAGGCGCACAGCGAACTGTTCTCCCCACCGGCCCCCACTGCGGCCGATCTCGGCGGTGTGGCGGTCACCATCGACGCGTCCTCGGCGGACGTGCTGGCGGCCTTCGCGGTGTCACTCCATACCAACTGACCAGGCTGTTCGCCGACCCAGTCACCGATTGTCCGGTGTCAGCGGACATTCGATGGTCACGTCGACGGGTTGGTCGCTGACCGCGCTGCAGATGGTTCGTGGGATCGGAGCGGGTCGAGTTCCCCACCACTGATTCGCGCGCTCAGCGCGTTTATGGCTCGTCCTTCGGCCTTATTTCGCGCCCTCTGTGGCAGAGTCGCCGACTTTGTCTGAGGATTTCCGCGCTTTTGAGCCGCTAATGGGTTGACGGTAGGTGGATTGTGGGGCATAGTGGGGACACGTGGGTAGCCCGGACCACGTGAGGCAACACCAGACACCGTGTTGGCAGCGATTCGTGTTGGCAGCGATTCGTGTGGCAGCGATTTCGTGTGGCAGCGATCTCGGGAGGCAGGGAAAGAGACCGACAGACCGTGCAGAAGTTCTTTGGCGTCCACGAGCGCCAACTCGACGTGAAGGGCCGCCTGGCGCTTCCTGCCCCGTTCCGGGCACGTCTGGGGACGAACTGCTATCTCAGCCTCGGTGAGGACAACAGCATCGAGGTCTTCACCGTCGAGACGTTCGAACAGGAGGCTGAGCGCATGCAGATGCTCCAGCAGCGTGGCGAAATCAGTATGGATCGACTGCGGACGTTCTCGGCTCGGGCCACCCCGGCCGAGCCCGACGCACAGGGTCGCATCTATCTCGAAGAGCGTCTCCGCCAGCACGCCCGCCTGGAGACCAAAGGGCCCGTGATGGTGATGGGTCGCGTCGACCGAATCGAAATCTGCTCGGTGGATCGCTACGAGCGCAGCATGCGCGCCGGCGAGCAGGAGTACTCCGAATCCGCGGCACCGGCGCATCGGTGACCGAGGGAACTGCAACAACGAAAGGGGATCAGGACCCGAACACGACACGCACAACCGAACCGACCGATGGCGTTCCGCTCATCGGCAGTCCTCCGGTGAACAAGATGGCAGCCCCACTCCGCCCGCTTACATCTCGTTCCGACCGGGGAGACATCCCGGCGACATTCGTTCACCGGGGGACTGCCGATGGTCGGACCGCTC
>JAYTSB010000379.1:0-6429 GCA_043745825.1 Actinomycetota bacterium
AGCATCCAGACCGACTGGAACCCGGAGGCCGAGCACGGCTTCCTGTACCAGATGGTCGGCGCCGGCTACACCATCAACAAGGACAAGACCTCCGTCACCGGCCCATTGATGTCGAAGGGAGCCGACACCGGGGTCAAGGTCGAGGTCCGCTCCGGCGGCCCAGCGATCGGCTTCCAGAGCGTCACCTCGCAGCTGTACACCGACGACACGTTGCTGCTCGGCTACGTCTACACCGACGAGGCGATCCAGAACTCGGCCAAGTTCCCCACCGTGGCCATCGAGTCGGGCTTCGACAAGAACCCGCAGATGATCATGTGGGATCCGGCCACGTATGCCGACGTGAAGACCATCGCCGACCTTGGCACCAAGGGAGTCAAGATCCGCTACTTCGGTGGCGCGGCGTACATGGACTTCTTCACCTCGACAGACGTGCTGAAGGCCGATCAGGTCGACGGCTCGTACGACGGCACGCCGGCGCTGTTCATCGCCGACGAGGGCAAGTCCGCCCAGCAGGGCTTCGGCTCGGCCGAGCCGTACCTGTACGAGAACGAGATCGCAGGCTGGAAGAAGCCGGTCGCGTACCAGTACATCAACGACGCTGGCTGGAACAACTACGCCGAGTCGATCGCTACCAAGCCGGACAACATCACCAAGTACGCAGACTGCTTCAAGCTGCTGGTGCCGATCATCCAGCAGTCATCGGTCGACTACCTGAGCGATCCAGCCGCGACCAACGCCATCATCCTCGATGCCGTGAAGAAGTTCGACAACGGCTGGACGTACACCCAGGGCACCGCTGAGTACGCCGTCAAGACCATCAAGGACGACGGTCTCGTGGCGAACGGCCCAGACGGTGTCGTCGGCAAGTTCGACCTGGCTCGGGTCAACGACCTGATCGCCAAGGCGACGCCGATCTACACAGCGCAGGACAGCGCACCCAAGGCGGGCCTGAAGGCCGAGGACATCGTCAACAACGATTTCCTCGACCCCTCGATCGGTCTCTGACCGCACAGGCAACAACATCACAGACCCCGAGCGAGGGCGTCGGCTTGTGCCGGCGCCCTCGCCGCGTGCAATCCAGAGCCGACACTGATGAGCGTGGCACGAGGCCATGCCACCGGCTTAGATAGACGTGTGGCCAATCCGCATCGCATCGGCAAGTACCTCGCCGAGAGGGCCCTGGGTGCGGGCAGCTTCGCGACTGTCTGGCTGGCCTTCGACGAACTGCTCGAGGTCCAGGTCGCGATCAAGGTCCTGGCCGACAACTGGGCGCGCAACGTGGACATCCGCCGCCGCTTCATCGAAGAGGCGCGCCTGCTGCGACGCATCGATCACGACCGCGTCGTGCGCGTGCACGACGTCGACGAATTGCCCGATGGCCGCCCGTACTTCGTGATGGCGGTGGCCGACCGGGGCACGCTGCACGAAAAGATCGAAGAGCTGCCCAAGGGCCAGCCGATGGACACCGAGATCGCCTTGCGGTTGGCACTGGAGATCTGCGAGGCCTTGTCGATTGTGCACGACTTCGGTGTGGTGCACCGCGACATCAAGCCGAGCAACATCCTGTTCCGCTCGATCCGCAACCACGAGCGCGTCGCCGCGCAGCGCGCCGGGCGCGTCGTGGGAGACGATGCCGTCATGATCGGCGACTTCGGCCTGGCCAAGGACCTCGCCGTCGCCAGCGGCTTCACGCTCGCCGCGGGTACCCCGGCGTACATGGCCCCCGAGCAGGCCCACGCGACATCCGTGATCGATCGCCGCGTCGACGTCTTCGCCACCACCGCCGTCATCTACGAGATGCTGGCCGGCCATCCGGCGTTTGCATCGGAGACGTTGTCGGGTGTGCGCCGCAGCCGAGCCGAGTCGTTGGCCCAGCCGCTCATCGAGGTGCGCGCCGACCTGCCCAAGGGGCTCAGCGATGTCTTGGCCAAGGGCATGGCCCGCCTTCCCGACGACCGCTTCGATTCGTGCTTCGCCCTCGCCGATGCGCTGACGGCGTTCCTCCCCGGCGTCAGCCCCACGGTGGCTCCCCCGACGCCTGCGCCGCGAGCGACGTCAACGATGGTGGCGCCCACGCCCGGCACGATGCTGCCGCCGCCCATCACCGACGAAGCACCGGTGCTGCTGCCGCTCACCGGCGCAGCGGGCCGGGTCAATGATCTCATCACGGGCTCGCGGCTGCTCCTCAACGATGAACCTGTTGCGCTCTCCGTGACTGCGCGTCTCACTCGCCCGCTCACCACTGCTGTCGTCGGGCCACCGACGCCGGAAACCCTGCTGCTCGTCGCAGGACTGAGGGCCCGCGACGACATGTCGGCAGACCTGGTCTCCTCGCCGGCGAGCCATGTGGTGAGTGAGAGCGATCTCGTCGTGCTCGTCATCAGCGCGGGTGACCCCGATCCGGTGGCCACGGTGGGCGAACTCCAAGCGGTGCTGAAGCGCGCCGAGGTCGGCCCGTATGCACTGGAGGGTCTCGTGGTCAGTGGTCCCGGTCAAGATCCACAGCGTGTGCTCGCGGCCGTCTCCGCCAGCACCGCCGGGCTCACCCTGTTCCCGGACATCGGCATCGCCGAGCCGGAGCGGATCAGCCGCCTCCAAGCCTTCGCGAACAACCTCGCTGATGTGCGCGGGGTGGCCTTCCGGGCGACCTCCGGACTGCATCTGGTGCAGCTGGCGATGAAGGCGGCGCCCAGCAGCCCAGGTCGCACCGAGCTGCTCGACCGGATCGAGTCGCTGCAACAGGAGCTGCCGCTGCTCGTGGAGCTGGAGCTGCTCCGCGAGATCGTCTCCGGACGCGCGGCGCTCCCGCGATGGCTGCGCGCCGAGCTGTGCCGGCTGCTGATCCATCCCGAGCCCGCGCTGCGTCTGGGCCTGCCCATCGGCGCCGATGCCGCCGCCTTGCAGAGGGCGGTGCAGGACACGAGCACGCAGTGGCGAGTGTTGGAGAACACCGGGCGCATCCCGTTCAGCGCGCGAAAGGCAATGCTCGTCGCCCAGCAGGCACTCGACCGCCTGCACGCCGAGCTCGCGTACTACGGCTGATCGCGTCCGGCGCGTCGCCTGTCGGTACGTGGTATCACGCCTTCGCGTTCGTGCTGTGTGACGAGACATTCGTGGACCGCTCCGCGTAACGATTGTGAATCGTGGCCACACGAAAATATGTCACAGTGGTGGCGCATCACGGATGGAAGGAATTTCTGTGTCGAACGACATGATCAGCACCCCAGCCAGTGTCCTCGGGGAAGCAATGGAGGCCGCCCCGGCCGCGCCGACGCCCGGTGATCTCAACGACGAGCTCATCAAGACGGACATCTGGTCGGACGAGATGCTTTTCCGGGCGGGCATTCCCGTGATCGATGTGCCGTTCGTGAGTTGCGGCGGCGGCATGGGCTCGTTCGTCCTCGCCACCTACCTCCGCGTCGCGGGTATCGACCCCAGCCAGATCCGTGTCTTGAGCAACCTCGAGTACCCGTGGCAGACCTATGAGTACCTCACGCGCGTCAGTCAGATCCCGAGGCCGGAGCGTTTGCGCAGCGACAGCCAGGGCATGCCCGACTGCCTCTGGGGCTTTCCCAGCTACGCCCTGCGCGAGTCGCGCAAGGAAAAGACCCTGAAGCCGATCGTGAACGTGCTCACCGAACCCGTCCTCGCGGATTACTGGACGCCTCGCGCCGGCACCGTGTTCACCGGGTTGGAAAAGGAGATGGCCCGCATCCGCTACAAGGAGATGTTGGTCATGGGCCAGGTGCGCATGGTGCGCCGTCGCAGTGGCGGCGGGTACTTCACCATCCTCACCCCGCCGCCCGGCACCAGCGCAACGCGCCGGGTGGCCTACCGCAGCCAGTACGTTCACCTCGCGATCGGCTACCCGGGACTCAAGTTCCTCGACGATCTCCAGGAGTACCGCACCAAGTACAAGGACTACGCCCGCACCGTCAACGCCTACGAACCGCACGAGCACATCTACGAGGGTCTGCTCGCCAAGCCCGGCACCGTGCTGGTGCGCGGCGGCGGCATCGTTGCCTCACGCGTGCTGCAGCGGTTGATGGATGATCGCGAGCAGAAGGGTGCGCAGACCACGATCCTGCACCTGTTTCGCACCTACTACTCCGGACGCCACAACAAGTGGGGCCTGGCCAAGCGGCGCGGCGCCTACGGCTTTGCGTTCCAGGGCTTCAATGCTCCGAAGAGCGCATGGGGTGGTCAGCACATCCAGCAGATGCTGAAGCTCGAAGGTCAGGCACGCAAGGATCTCTACGAACTCACCGGGGGCGCACACACGCCGTACCGCAAGTACTGGCTCGACCAGATGAAGCGTGGCCGCGACGCGGGTTGGTACCAGACCTTCCAGGGTGAGGTCGTCGACGTCCGCCCCGGCGGCAAAGGCGTCATCACCACGATCAAGCAGAAGAACGGCAGCACGGCCACGCTCGAGGCCGACATCATCCTCGATTGCACCGGCCTGGAGGCCGACATCCGAGAACACCGCATCTACGCCGATCTCCTCGATCACTCCGGCGCCGGCCGTAACCCGATCGGTCGACTCGATGTGTCACCCGCGTTCGAAGCTCGCGGCTGTCAGAGCGGCAGCGGCAGGATCTACGCATCCGGCTCGGCCACCTACGGCGGCTACTTCCAGGGCGTGGACACGTTCCTCGGTTTGCAGTTGTCGTCCCAGCGGATCACCGACGACCTCGCCAAACAAGGCTTCTGCAAGCACATCGGCATCGGTAGCTCGGTTGGCAACTGGTGGAAGTGGCTCCGCCACAAACAGATCTGAACCCATCCCTCACCCACGCACCCGACTCATCCGTACGTCCCAACTCGCCCCGGAGCACTCCCATGATTCCAACTCTCAACGGACGCATCCAGACCCGGATCTTCCTCATCCTGTTCGTCGGCATCCCCTGGACGCTGATCATCACCCCGTTCCTGCCCAACAATCGCGACCTCACGGGTGGCAGCCTCATCGACACCTACAAGACCACGTTCAGCGTGCTCGGCAACGTGCTCGTGCTGGCGGTCTTAGGGTGGGAGTTGATCTACCACTTCCTCCAGCAGTTTCGTTGGGAGAAGGACTGGCCGGTGATGTTCTCGCTGCTGCTCGTGGTGCCCGAAGCGCTCGTTGCAAAGGTGGTCTTCAACGCCCTCGACATCGGCGCCAAGTTCAACGCCACAGCCACCAACTCGACGTTTTGGTGGCACATCGTCACCACGTGGATCGTGATGTGGCTGTTCGTACTCGGCCCGATCAAGGTGTTCTTCATTCGTTGGCGGTTCAACGGCGGACGGATCTTCTTCTAAGCCATGGACGACACCATCGAGCCCTCTGTAACAAAGACCCCCACTGCGCTGGGTGACTACACCGTGTTGCGCCCGTTCAGCGAGGGCGGCCACGGTCGATTCTTCCTCGCCACCCCGCCCTCGCGGCTCGGCCTCACTGATCCAGTCGTGATCAAGATGGTCGCCGGCGCCCAGGAGTCAGGATTCCGGCGCTTCACCCGCGAGCTCAAGCTGTTCGCCCGTGTCAGCAGTTCGCATCTCGTGCGGTTGTACGACGCAGGCCAGCACGAGGACGTCTTCTTCTACTCCATGGAGTGGTGCCAGGGCGGCACCCTCGCCGAGCCCACCAACGAACTGTCGCGCCTCGCCAAGCGACGCGCGATTGCCGATGCGGCCCGGGCGGTGCACGACCTGCACGAGGCGGGCATCGCTCACCGCGATCTGCGCCCCGGCAACATCTTGCTGCGCGGTGACGGCAGTGCGTGCCTTGGTGATCTGGGCCTGGCCCAGTTCGGCAGCGGTTCGGTGACCTCGATGGCGCCAATGGCATCGATCGGCTTCGTCGATCCGCGGCTGATCACCGGCGACAGCGCCAGCCGAGCCAGCGACATCTACTCCCTCGGTGCCATCCTCCACTGGTCGCTGACCGGCAAGCACATCCACCCCGGTGTCGAAGGCGTGGATCCGATGATGGCCGTGCGGTCCGTGCTGCGCCAGCCCCCGCACGTGGAGAGGGATCTGCTCAGTGAAGGAGAGGCCGATCTGATCCTCGCCTGCACCGCCGCCCAGCCCGAACAGCGTCCGGCGACGGCGCTGGAAGTGGCTGCGCTCATCGATTCCCTGGCCACGGCGACCGCCGACGAACAACCCACTGCAGCAGCCAACGACAGCGCCAAAAAACACGACAACGACAAAGGACACTGACATGCAGAGCTTCACCCTCATCCCCCAGCTGGGTGCTGGTCGCGGGCGACTGGTTCGCGTGGGCAGCACCGTGTTGTACTCGGCGGGCGACGCGGCGGCGGCCACGGCGCTGATCGGCTGGTGCCGCTTGGTCCGCGACCGGTCTGCGGAAGAAGTGATGAACGAGTTGTCCCGTCTGGCTGCCGGCGCAGCCTCGCTCGGACCGTTTTGCGCCGTGGTGAT